>NZ_JACJSA010000042.1 GCF_014697545.1 Oscillatoria sp. FACHB-1407
TTCTACACGAAGAACATTCTGCTCAACGAGGGTATCCGCGCCTGGATGGCACCCCAAGACCAACCACACGAACACTTTGTATTCCCTGAAGAGGTACTGCCTCGCGGTAACGCTCTCTAAGATCTAAGGACTGCTTTCACAAATAGGGTTTGGAAATAAAACCAGGGGGTGTGGGGGCTGTGCCCCCAGCCAGGGGTTTCACCCCTGCACCCCAAAGTTCCACTCTTATTTACGACGAGTTGTCCTAAATGTGCGATCAGGTCAAGGCTTTTTTCTACAGCCTTTGCTAATAAAAAGCTTTGCTCCCGTCCTGGATGGGGGCATTTTTTGTGTTCTACCCCACACACCCAAAATGGATATGCTATATTGGCTTTAGCAATGGCAAAGATCATTGCGACCTGTTAAGTCGAATGCCGTTTAGGGATACAGGAGGTGATGCCCATGCAAGATAGTAGTAAATGTATGGGTCACCAGGTTAGCGTGAACTGGCTGTGCGCCGGGGCTGTTCTCTAGCAGTCAAGCCTGACTTCTCATGGAGTCATGTTTCTAGAGGATGTTGGGATGGCACAGAGTTCCTCCCGGCAGTCAAGTGTTAATCTGGAGACCCGCTACACCGCTCTCACCCCATGATGCACTGGTTTAACCGATGTGTCTCTGGTGAGAGCGGATAGTTTTTTTAAAGGGTTTTATAAAGTCATTTTCAAGCAGGCTATCTCTAAAATAGTGAAGAACTTAGGTGCAGTAAGAGAGGTTCTCAGAGATGGCACAATTGCTTAGCGATACAGATGTTCAGGAACGGTTAACTCAGTTACCCGATTGGACGCTTCAGGGTAAAGAGATTCAATCTGTGCGCAAGTTTAAGGATTTTGTTGAGGCGATCGCCTTCGTGAATCGTTTAGTTGAGCCAGCCGAAGCAGCAAACCATCACCCCGATATCACCATTTCTTACAACAGAGTCAGTATCGCTCTGACAACCCACGATGCGGGTGGCTTGACCGAAAACGACTTTGCGTTAGCTAAGGCGATTGATCAGCTGGCTTAAGCTGTTGCTCTTTGACGCAAGATCTGTCCACCAGACAGGAACCTGAATCAATTAATACAGCCAAAGAAATACTCGGTTCTATGTGTTCCTCAAAACACGGGGTTTGTTAAGCAGAGTGGTATTTTTCCCAATAAACCTGCTTATCAGAGTAATTAGACTCCAGGTGTGAGGAACATGACTGGCAAAATTTTGTGGAATATTCTACTCGCGGCTCCCGTCGCTCTGGGTGCTGCTTTGGTTGGTTTAACTCCAGCGGCGATCGCTGTTGAAGCTCAAACCTCATCTCAAACTGAGGCAGCTTCTACCGAGTTAGTAAGTGTAACAGAAGTAACATTGATTGAACCCACTACTCAAGTTGATGAGTTAGCTCCAGTGCCACTTGTTACAACTGAGACTCAGGCGGTTACTCTGCCTGTGGTTAGTGAAGTTGATGCTGTGGCTGAGAGCGAGGCATTGGGTGTCTCTCAGTTGGCTCAGTTGCAAGAATACAGTGCTGAAGGACAAGGTGAAGAGCAGGAAGCGGCTCAAGTCACCTCTGTTTCCCAATTGTCGGACGTTCAGCCGACAGACTGGGCATTCCAGGCACTGCAATCTCTGGTTGAGCGTTATGGTTGTATCGCGGGTTATCCCGATGGCACCTACCGGGGCAACCGGGCACTCACTCGTTATGAGTTTGCCGCTGGTATGAATGCTTGTCTAGACCGGATCACTGAATTGATCAGTTCTGGTTCAGAGGGTGTGGTTACTCGTGAAGACCTGGCAACCCTCCAACGTCTGCAAGAAGAGTTTGCGGCTGAGTTAGCCACCATTCGCGGTTTAGTTGACAACCTTGAAGCTCGTACTGCTGAGTTAGAGGCAAATCAGTTCTCAACTACCACCAGATTGGCAGGCGAAACTATCTTTGCAATTTCTGACATTTTTGGGGGCGAAGCTGATGCTGACGCCGATAACGAGCTTGAGGAGCCAGGAGTTGACGAGCAAAATAACCTCGTTTTCCAAAGCCGAGTTCGCCTTAACTTCGACACTAGCTTTACTGGCACTGACCGTTTGAGAGCACGTCTGCAAGGCGGTAACTTTTCTCGTTTTCTGGGTGACCCCAGCGCAGGGGAAACTCGTCTTGGTTTTGAAACCAACACCAGCAGCTATGACGTTCGGGTTGATGACCTGAATTACCAGTTCAACCTGGGCGATCGCACTCGAATTGGTATTTTCGCCAACTCGGCTGACTTAAGAGATATCGTTCTTGAAAACGTGGCTAGTCCATTTGTATCGTCAGGACGAGGTGCTATCTCCCGTTTTGGTCGTTTCAACCCCATCTACCGGATCACCAACGCCAACGGTGCTGCATCGATTACTTATCGCCTCACCAATCCTGCTTTGACAAACAATGTCTTTAGCGTTCAGTTGGGCTACGGTGCTGGGGAAGCCAACAACCCCGATCAGGGGGATGGTTTGTTTAGCGGAGACTACAGTGCGATCGCCCAACTTGTGGGGAGAAACCTGTTGGGAGGCAACCTGGATCTCGTCTTCACCTACATTAATTCCTACATTGGAACTGAGGATGACCCCGCTAACCCCGATCCAGATGACAATGACATCGCTGGAATCCGCTCTCCTGGTTTAGGTAGCCGCTTATCAAGGGTTGACCGCGATCGCCCTCTGTCGGTGAACTCTTACGGTCTACAGGCGAACTATCGCTTTAGCCCCGGCTTCCAACTAGGGGGATGGGTTGGCTATTCTTTTGTTCGAGCCATCGGACTGGGTGATGCCGATGTGTTGAACTACGCTGTGACCCTCGCATTTCCAGATTTGTTGGGTGAAGGCAACCTGGGTGGTATTGTCTTCGGTATGCAGCCTCGCCTGATTGATTCAGACAATTCTTTAGGTCTGGGTGACGATGGCGAAGATCTGAGTACTGGTTTCCACATTGAAGGGTTCTACCGTTTGGCTGTGACTGACAACATCGACATCACACCCGGTATCATCTGGCTGACCGCTCCAAACCACAACGAAGACAACGACGACATCTTTGTGGGCACGATCAGAACAACCTTCCGGTTCTAATCGTGCGGCAAGTTTTGAAGTGCTGGGTTCGCTTGCATGATCCATGCCGCTCAAGATCTTGCCATTTCGCCAGGGGCGTCCCAACAACTATATAAGCCCTTGAGGAAAATACCTTAGTCTTTAAGGATGACGGGGCGATCGCTGACCAGTTGGGTGTGAGCGATCGCTCTTTTTAGTTCCCCATTCACTCAAGCAGATGCCTGATTTCATCTTTCCTTGATTTTCGAGGGATTTCTGGTGAAATTTTGCCGCACTCGTGGGTAAGCATGATAGGCTATCGTCATCTAGTTCTTGTACTTTTTGGATGGTCATAGCTGCCAACATTGAGATTTTTTGATAATCTGTTTTTGGAGGAACAAAATATCTCCGGTTGTTAATGCTATAACCGTCTAGATTGCAAGTCCTTTTAGTTAGGTGTGAGGACCCAAATAATGTTGCCTAAAGTTCTTTGGAACTCTTTGCTGGTAACTCCAGCTGTTTTAGGTGCTGCTTTACTTTCCACATCAGCGATCGCAGCTGATGTCAACAGCACGACTGATTCTGCTGAGGCTTTACTCAACGATGTAACAGCCTCTGAGTTGACTGTTGCTCCTGAAGCGGCTCCTGTTGCTGAAGTTGCTCCCGTTGAAGCTCCTGCTCAAGTTGCTCAGGTTGTAACAGAGCCTGTTGCTGCTCCTGCTCCTGCTGCTTCCACAGCTTCTTTAGAAGAGATCAACCAGTACAGCCGCGAAGTCCGGAGCAATTCCATGTCTCAGGTGACTTCCGTTTCTCAGTTGTCTGACGTTCAGCCTACTGACTGGGCATTCCAGGCACTGCAATCTCTGGTTGAGCGTTACGGTTGTATCGCGGGTTATCCCGATGGTACCTACCGTGGTAACCGCGCTATGACTCGTTATGAGTTTGCCGCTGGTATGAACGCTTGCTTGGATCGCGTTAACGAACTGATCGCGGCTGGTTTGGCTGATGCAGTAACTCGCGAAGACTTGGCAACGCTCCAGCGTTTACAAGAAGAATTCGCAGCTGAATTGGCTACTCTGCGTGGTCGTGTTGATGCTCTCGAAGCTCGCACTGCTGAGTTGGAAGCAAACCAATTCTCCACTACCACTGTGTTGCGCGGTCGGACAATCTTCGCTGTATCTGACATCTTTGGTGGTGAAAACCTGGGTGTTGACGATGCTAACAACGCTGTCTTCCAAAGCCGGGTTCGCTTAAACTTTGACACCAGCTTCACAGGTGAAGACCGTTTGAGAGCACGTCTGCAAGCTGGTAACTTTGAAGGCTTCAACAACGTTCCATCTAGTGCATTCATCGGTGGACCTTCTTCTGTTACTACTCAAACTGAGTATTCCTTCCAGACCAACACTCCTAGCTACGAAGTTCGTATCTCTCGCTTGGAGTACTACTTCCCTCTCGGTGAAAACGTTACCGTTTACTTGGGCGCACGTGGCGAATCCATCAGCGACATCGTAACTTCGGTTAGCCCCTTCGACGATCCTGAGCAAGGTTCTTTGTCCTACTTTGGTTACAACCCCATCTATGACATTGGTGCTCAAGGTATCGGTGCTGGTGCGACCATCGACTTCACTGACAACATCCAACTCGGTTTCGGTTACTTGACCGATGACGGCAACGATCCCGATGAGAAGGAAGGTCTGTTTAACGGCGACTACACCGCTTTCGGTCAGTTGACGTTGACTCCTGGTGACCTGACCGTTGCATTGACCTACGCTAACTCCTACCTGACCGCTGATAGCGCAGGTACTGGTGGTTCCACCGTCCTCAATGCATACGGTGTGAGTGCTAACTTCTCCCTCAACGACACCATCCAAATCGGTGGATGGATCAGCTACATCGATAGCAGCATCTTCACTGGTGCTACTGGCGAAGGCGAAGGCTGGACTTACGCTGGTACGTTGGGCTTTGCTGACCTGGGCAGAGAAGGTAGCTTGTTGGGCTTCATCGTGGGCGTACCTCCTCGTCAAGCGTTCCTGGAAACCTTTGGACCTGGTGGCACTGTAACTCAAGAAGATGCAGCTCTCCATGTTGAAGGTTTCTATCGTTATCCGTTAACTGACAACATCTCCATCACTCCTGGTGTGATCTGGTTGATGGATCCCGGTAACGAGAACGATAACGATGACATCGTGATTGGTGTTGTTAGAACTAGCTTCAGCTTCTAATCACGTAATCTTCTCGGATCTCGTTTGAGACTCCATTTGCAAGCCCTACATTTAGTGGGGCTTTTTTTAGTTTCTCCTAAAAACCTGCAAACCCCACTGGAGAACCGGGGTATACTGGAAGAACCCTTCATCTTCCTGTGGAACTTGTGGAACTATCTTGTAAAAGCGAGTACGCTCTACTAGCTATGCTAGAGCTGGCAGCCCACTACACCAGTGGAGAGCCGTTACAAATCCGTCAAATTGCAGCAGAACAAAATATTCCCGATCGCTATCTAGAGCAGTTGCTAGCAACCCTGCGGCGGTGTGGTTTGGTGCGATCGCAACGAGGTGCTAAAGGAGGCTATCTATTAGCGCGTGAACCCTGGAAAATTACGCTATTAGATGTCGTTAACGGAATTGAAGGCTCTGATCATCAGTCAACTGAACCCACAAAAGAACTCAAGTCGGTTGAAGGAATGGTGATTTGGGAGATTTGGCAGGAAGCCGGTCAAGCCGCGAATGCCGTGTTGCAGAAGTATACATTGCAAGACCTGGCAGAGAAGCGTAACTCTCGACGGCAACTCGACATTATGTACTACATCTAATTCATAAATCTATGCGTATTGCTGAAAATATTACTCAACTGATTGGGCATACCCCCCTGGTTCAGTTAAATCGTATTCCTCAAGCTGAGGGATGTGTCGCTCGAATTGTCGTGAAGTTGGAGGGGATGAATCCCTCTGCTTCGGTCAAAGACCGGATCGGTATTAGCATGATCGAAGCAGCAGAGCGAGAAGGGAAGATTACACCGGGGCAAACGGTTTTAGTGGAGCCAACCTCTGGCAACACTGGAATTGCCCTGGCAATGGCAGCTGCGGCTAAAGGCTATCGGCTCATTTTGACGATGCCAGAGACGATGAGTTCAGAGCGGCGTGCTATGTTACGGGCGTATGGGGCAGAGCTAGAGCTGACTCCAGGCATTGAGGGGATGGGGGGCTGCATTCAACGTGCCCAACAGATTGTGAATACCCTCCCCAATGCTTATATGTTGCAGCAGTTTAGCAACCCTGCTAATCCCCAAATTCACCGTGAAACAACGGCTCAGGAGATTTGGGAGGATACAGACGGTCAGGTTGATATTTTGATTGCGGGAGTTGGTACAGGCGGCACCATTACGGGTGTGGCTGAGGTTATCAAGTTTTTGAAGCCGAGTTTCCAGGCGATCGCGGTTGAGCCTGCGAACAGCCCCGTGTTGTCGGGAGGACGACCGGGACCCCACAAAATTCAGGGAATTGGGGCGGGATTTGTGCCTCAAGTCCTGAAGACTGACTTGCTGGATGAAGTGATTGTGATTGCAGATGAAGAGGCGATCGCCTATGGACGGCGACTGGCTCGTGAAGAGGGTTTGCTATCGGGGATTTCGAGTGGAGCCGCAATGGCAGCTGCTATCCAGGTGGGGCGTCGCCCTGAAAACGAGGGTAAGTTGATCGTCATGGTGCAACCCAGCTTTGGGGAACGCTATCTCAGTACACCACTTTTTCAAGACCCAGAGTTGATTGCGTCGGGTGTGTTGAATTAGAGGGTAATAGTCAGTCGTCGTTCATCATTCATCTCGCTCCCCCAGACAAATCTGAGATGATAGAGGCACCCGTTGGTATGCGTCTTTATCGTTCTGGTGCATTCTGGGGAGGAAGGTAAGCATGGTGACAGTTGTTCTGGCAGATGTAGCGTTAGGACCGATCGCGAGTAATCCAGCCATCCCGTTACTCGTGTCTTTGGGCTTGTTGGTTGCTATTGTGGTGGTCGAAGGGGTGATTTTGTGGGCATTTCGCCGTAAATCCTGGGGGCGATCGCTCCTCCACGCACTGATTATGAACCTGGTTTCCACCGTGCTTGGGTTTGTGTTAGCCGCGTTTTATTTTTTTCTCCTCAATCAAATCTTAGAATCAGCCCCACCCGCCCTACAGCTGAGTGTGTTTTTGCTGGCAACGTGGGCGACGTCAGTGCTGCTTGAGGGATTGGTGCTGTTGGGGTTGAAGTGGGAAAACCGGGCTAAAACCTGGCAAGCCGTGGCAGTTGCCAATCTTCTCAGCTACGTGTTGCTAGGGCTATTTATGGTAGGAAGCCTGGGAGCATTGAATTTATGACGGCACAGGAGCTACCACCCTCCTATTTTCGGCATCAGTCGCTGCAACTGCCAATCTTGTTGGGAGTCGCGCATGGAATGGTGGATGCTGCGTCGGGGTTTCTGTTAGGACGCTTGCCACATACGGTTCCATTAGAGCAGGTTGCCCTCTTGATCGTGGCGTACAATATGCTGGCGTTTGGCTGTCAACCCTTATTTGGTCTGGTTAGCGATCGCCTCAGATGTCCTCGGTTGATGGTGTGGATTGGTTTAGTCGGTCTGAGTGCCGCAGTACTTTTGGTGCCACAGCAAACCGAGTTGGCAATCGCTCTGGCGGGGCTCAGTTCCGCTGCTTTTCATGTGGGTGGAGGGGCATTATCCTATTGGGCGACCCCAGAGCAAACAACCGGAACCAGTCTATTCGTCGCGCCCGGTGTCGTCGGACTGGCGATTGGGGGGGTGCTGGGGTTTGGGCAATATGAGGTGGCGGCTGTGTTGGCGGGGTTGTTACTGGGAGTTGCGGTCGCGATCGCTTCAGTCCGGTTGCCCGCACTCCCCGATGCCTCTCCCACAAACGTTATCAAAGCACCCACCTCCGAGGCAGCGCAGGAAACGGCGGTCTTGTTGCTGATTGTGGCGATCGCTCTGGGGTCAATGGTGTGGACGGGGTCGCAACTGTGGCTCTTGGGACAGGCTGCATGGATAATCGGGACGGCGATCGCCGCAGCGGTAGGCAAACTGATCGGAGGCTGGTTAGCACAGCGATGGGGGTGGCGACGTTGGACTGTCACCGCCTTGGCAATAGCAGCTTTGTTACTGGCGACGGGCAATACTCCTCTTCAGTTATTGCTGGGGATGGCGTGTTTGCAATCGGTAGTGCCTGTGACGCTCGCCGCCACCATTCGACTCATGCCTCAACACTCAGCAACTGCTGCCGGATTTGCCCTCGGCTTAGGGATTTTGTTGGGTGGCATCCCAGTCCTGGCGGGGTTTAGCCTTTTTCCACAGGCGATCGCCGCTGTGATAGGGGTACTTGCTGGGGCAGCGATCGCACTTTGGCACGGGTTACGCCCCTCCTCACTGGCTACACCTCGATCAACAACAATCCCCCACAGCATCGCTATTAGAGCAGATGCGAAACAGGGGTAAATTTGTCATGATAATTAAAGACACGGTGCAATTACCTCAGAGGGGATCTTCATTCGCATCACCCCTCCAACGCGGCTCCTATGAAACCCGCTTTTAAACTTCAAGATTTATTACAACAAGGAGATGCTGCTCTAGCGGCAACTAGCAGTTTGCTGGGGCAACAAATGGCAGTGATTGATTGTGAAGGGGTAGAGTTTATGACCCCTGGGCAATTGGATTTGTTATTTGCTGATATTCCCGAAGCGTGGGACTTTTTGACTCTGGCTCAGGTGCTTGAATCTCACTCTCTGTCGGATGCTCTGGCACAACAAATTAGTCAGTGGATTACTCTGCGATCGGGGCAAGTTGAGACAGAGCAGGAATTAAGCTCGACCGTGACTCCCAAAGGCATCGATCGCCTCTTGAGTTTTCTGCCGATTTTTGAGCGCAAAGGTATTCGGCTATATGAGGTGAATTCGCAGCAGAGCGTCTTAGAACCCTACATCTATTCCAGTGAGGTAAATGGATTTTTGCAAGCCCTTCATGATGAGGGGTTTATTTTGCCCAACTTTGATTGGGGGGTCTGGGTCGATGATGCCATTCAATATGTGAATGAGCCTGATTTATTACACTACGCCGACCTATTGACGTTACAAAAGTTGCTGACAACCCATGTCCGGATGGAGCGGTTTAACAGCGGCAATCTGGCTCAACTGCTAGACAACGGACATATTTTGGAGGTGTTGCTGCAACTGGTAGCTATCCGCGAGAGCATGGCTGACATTGAGCAAGTTGTGCCGACGAGCAGTGTCAATCGGATTACAGCAACTCGTGGAGACATCATTCAACAACCCGTTGATGCGGTCGTCAACACGACCAACATTGCCCTTGATATTGGAGGGGGAGTGAGTGAGGCAATTCATGCGGCGGCGGGTCCGGGGTTGAAGGAGGAATGCCGCAAGCTCAAAGGCTGTGCGGTGGGTCAGGCAAAGCTAACCCGTGGTTACAACCTCTCTGTGCCCTGGATTATTCACACTGTGGGTCCCGTTTGGCAGGGCGGGTTGCAGCAAGAAGATGAGTTGTTGGCGCAGTGTTATCGCAACAGTCTGGCACTGGCGGCGTTATGTCCAATCCAGTCGATCGCCTTTCCCTCAATTAGCACTGGCTTTCATGGTTTCCCCATCGAGCGAGCCGTCCACATTGCGCTCACGGAGGTCGATCGCTTCCTACAAAACAATACCTCGATCGAAAAAGTCATTTTTGTCTGCCGGGACGCCAAGGTGTTTGAGGTGTATTCCAAGCTCATTAAAGAAATGTTAGACCCCTCCGTCGTCTAACTGGCATTGGCGACTTAGAGCCTGTTTCAAGAGAGCCTGGTAGTTGCGATCTGGGATAACCTGTGCCCCAAAACGAGCCAGGTGGGGGTTCATCATCTGAGCATCAAATAAGAGAAACTGGCGCGATCGCAAATGCTCTACCAGTTTCACCAGTGCCACCTTAGAGCCATCGGGAATGCGGTAAAACATGGACTCTCCGATAAATGCACCCCCAATCGCGATTCCCAAAACCCCGCCTGCCAGTTCATCGCCTTGCCACGTTTCAAAGCTGTGGGCATACCCCGCCTGGTGTAGTTCCCAATAAATCGCCTTCAAATCGTCTGAAATCCAGGTAATATCTCGATTAGCACATCCATCTACCACCGCTCTAAAGGCACGGTTTATTGCCACTGTGAACTTGTTTTGATTGATCACTCGACGTAGCGATCGCGGATAGCAAAATCGCTCGTCCAGTGGAATTAAGGTGCGCTCACGGGTGGAATACCAGCCCAGTTCCTCACCGGACTCATCCGCCATCAAAAAATAGCCCTGAGCATATCCCTCAATAATTGCAGGGATATTAAACTGCATAGCAACTCATCAACAACATCTCATCTGAATGATAGGCTGAGAAAAAGCATCTGCGAGCACTAAGTTCGTTCTATGGCTGAACCCATTCCACCGATTACTCTGCCCCCTGCCACCAACCCTTCCCAGGAGGGGAAATGGCTGCAACAGGCGTTGCATCGTTGGCTCGATCAGGAATTTATTCCTGAAGGGGTGAACGCTGAGATTGCCGAACGAGCGGCTCAAGTATTTGTGCGACAACGATTAGAGGGTGAAAACGACGTTGGCTCACTGGTGATTGCGATCGTCACTGAAATGCAGGCGTTCGATTTCTCAAAGAGTTTTTTCAGCGAGTTTGCGGTCGCCAATGCAGTCAGTGATCTTCTGCTAGAGAGTCTAGGAATTGATCGGTGTTGTGGGCAATAGTTAACTTTTGATACTTCAAAGTAGCTTTCAGACTTTGAATGAAACCTTTGTGCTCTCGAGGGTTGCAAAGAAAGTTTCGATTAAGCGGTAACGTAAATAACAGAAAGATTTTAGACACAGGTGCATCTCCAGCACAATGAATTCACTTTAGTTTGGTAATATGTGTGCAGAAGATCGACCCTCATTTCCAGGATTAAGACGCCATCTATGTTGATGCTAGAAGCTACAAAAACCCAGCCTGATGTGAAATTGGGACGAGTTCTAATCGTTGAAGATGAAGAGCTGATTCGGGAAACGGTTGCCCTGGCTTTGATCGAAGAGGGGTATGAAGTATTGATGGCAGAAGATGGGCGGGCTGCTCTTGACCTTGCTGCCAAGTCAGAAGACGGCAACTATTCTGGGTTTGCAGCATTAGATTTGATCATCTTGGATCTGATGTTGCCCTACGTGAATGGTTTGGATTTGTGCCGTTTAGTGCGCCATGAGGGGAGCAGCGTTCCCATTTTGATGCTAAGTGCGAAAGGGAGTGAAACCGATCGCGTTGTTGGGCTAGAGGTCGGTGCAGATGACTATCTGACAAAACCTTTCGGGATGCGCGAGTTGGTGGCTCGATGCCGTGCTTTGTTGCGTCGTCATCGCCATACTCAACCCGCTTCTAAAGAGTCAACGCTGAAGTTTCAGGATGTGACGCTGTATCCTCAAGAGTGCCGCGTGACGGTGCGGGGCGAAGAAATCAACCTGTCTCCTAAAGAATTCCGAATTTTAGAACTGTTCATGAGCCATCCTCGTCGAGTCTGGTCACGTGAGCAACTGATTGAACGGGTTTGGGGACCCGACTTTATGGGAGATAGCAAAACCGTCGATGTCCACATTCGCTGGTTGCGCGAAAAGCTGGAAGTAGACCCCAGTCGTCCTGAATATCTCATGACTGTGCGCGGGTTTGGTTACCGATTCGGCTAATTCCGTGGCAGGCATTTCCGGCACAGCTTGTTCAGAGATTGTAAGCTAGAGTTGCTACTAACTCTTGCTGCCTGTTAACGTGGTCACCGCTGGTTTAGGATTTTTGCTGGGTTTATCGATTGGGTTGCTGCTGTGGTGGCAACAGCGATCGCGTTCAGATGCCAAGATTAAAACATTAGTACGAACCTTACGGGCTGATGAAGAGTCAGGGCTGTCTTCCACCTCACAATTAACAGCGGCGATCGCGACTCAGCAAAAAATTCGGCAGCAGTTGGAGCAACAGCTAGAAAGCTATCGACAAGTGCTACATTCTGCTCCAGTTGGGTATTTGCAAGTTGATGACGAAAATCGATTGATTTGGTGCAACGAGCGCGCGCGTGAATTATTGCACATGACCCAGGAGCACTCACCCCGACCCCGATTGTTGCTTGAGCTAGTGCGCTCCTATGAGTTAGACCACCTGATTGAGCAAACACGCAATAACAAAAAACCCTGCCAGAGCGATTGGACGTTTCATCCTGCTAGCCCTGACCCCTCTCAGTTGTCGAAACAACAGGCATACGCTCTGCGAGGACATGGCTTTCCACTCCCTTGGGGGCAGGTCGGAATTTTCTTGGAAGACCGTCAGGAAGCGGTAACATTGATGCAACAGCGCGATCGCTGGGCATCCGATGTAGCTCACGAACTCAAAACGCCCCTGACCTCAATTCGACTGGTGGCTGAAACGCTGCAAAGCCGTCTGGAGTCCCCTTTGAGGGGGTGGGTCGATCGCCTGATTAGTGAAACCATGCGCCTGGGCACCCTGGTTCAAGACTTGCTGGATTTGAGCCACATCGACCGGGGATCATCCCAATGCTTGCATCTCAAAACCACTGACTTAGCCGAGTTAATTCAAGCGGCGTGGATCAATCTGGAGCCTCTGGCTCGCAAAAAACAACTCCATCTCGATTACGTCGGCCCAGAACATCTCCTCATTCAAATCGATGAACCGCGACTCTATCGAGTTCTGATTAACCTGCTCGACAACAGTATTAAGTACAGCCCACCCTGGCAAACCATCCGTGTGCAATTGCAACCGGAGGAACCCGTGGCCGATACACCAGAGAATGCAGGGGCGATCGCCAAATGGGTCTACCTGGACATTATTGACGCTGGGCTAGGATTTGCAGAAAGTGACTTACCTCATGTGTTTGAGCGGTTTTATCGGGCTGATCCCTCTCGCTCCCGCACCATCTCCACATCCGAGGGAAAAACGTTGCCAGAGCCTGCAACAGATGTAATATCCGTAACAGATGATCTTCGCAACTACGGAGATGATCGATTTGATCTACATCGTGGAAGCGGGAGCGGATTGGGGTTAGCGATCGTCAAACAAATTGTGGAAGCACACGCAGGTTCAGTGACGGCTCGCAACCACCCCATCACAGGTGGGGCTTGGTTGCAAGTCTGTTTGCCCTGGCAAACATAAGGGTCTAAATTTCAGAAAAATTAGACTTCTATAAGAATCTAAAGCTCTGAATCCCGTCGTTCTCCTGTAATATTTGTACATACCCTCAGACCGTGCTAAGGCACGGATGACCGTTCCTCGGCTCCGCCCGTTTATTGGCTTAGCGCATGGATGAAAGACTCCAAAAGATTCTTTCCCAGTGGGGTGTCGCATCTCGACGCCACGCCGAACAGTTGATTGTAGAAGGGCGAGTTCGATTGAATGGGGCGATCGCCACCCTAGGGCAAAAAGCAGATCCAGAATTCGATCAAATTGAGGTAGATGGGCGGTTAATTCAACCTACCAATCGTCCTCGGTCGATCTATTTGTTGATGAACAAGCCAATCGGGGTAGTATCTACTTGCAGTGATCCTTGGAATCGTGAAACGGTGCTCGATTTACTGCCATCTCATCTTCAAAAAACACAGGGGCTGCATCCCGTTGGACGACTTGATGCAGCTTCGACAGGTGCTTTATTGTTGACAAATGATGGCACGATTACCTTTGCTCTGACTCATCCCTCTCATTCAGTTCCGAAAACTTATCACGTCTGGGTAAAGGGGCACCCCCATGAGGCTGTTTTACGTCAATGGCGACAGGGGGTTTTGCTAGATAGCAAACTGACCTTGCCAGCAGAGGTAGAAGTACTAGATACAACTACCGCTGACCAAACAAAACTGAAGATTATTTTGCGAGAGGGACGAAATCGTCAGATTCGACGAGTGGCAGAACAACTGGGGTATCCTGTTGTGAGACTACATCGTATTGCGATCGGCTCAATTCAGCTAGGGCAGTTATCGAGTGGTCAATACCGCACTCTAAACCAGGTTGAGGTTAATTTTTTGAAGGAAACGGCTGAGCACATCAGTCAGCTGATGCCAGACAGGCAATGAACAGATGAGGAGCGATGGAAGGATGAATGTTATGAGCAAAGATATTTCTCAAATAGAGCAAATTCAGACTGAGAAGCTAGCTGAGTTAGGTGCTCGTCTTCGAGAATGTCGTGAATCACAACTCATCACAATTGAGCAGGTTGCTGGTAAGACGATGATTCAGCCTCGCATTCTCAACGCGATTGAGGCGGGTAGACTGCATCAACTACCCGAACCTGTTTACATCCAGGGCTTTATCAAGCGATATGCCGATGCCCTCGGTTTGAATGGATCCGACTTCGCCCACGCCTTTCCATTAGAGGCTGATCTCAATTCCATCAAGCCTTCTTGGCAAGACACCCCTGCCGCTCAACTCCGTCCCATTCATCTCTATGCCGCTTATGTTCTATTGATTGTGGCGGCAGTCAGTGGGTTGTCCTACGTGTTGAGCCGCTCTAGCTCATCTCTGGCGGGCAGACCTGCCCCCCAACCATCGGCGGTTACGGCTGTTGCACCCTCAACATCTCCCAGCGCAACACCCTCTGCTAGCCCTGTCGCCCCAAATGTGACGGCTACTAGCAGCCCTGCTGCCTCTGATAAGCCTGTACGAATCAATGTGACATTAACTTCTCAATCTTGGCTTCGCATCGAAGTTGATGGAAAGACTGATTTTCAAGGCATTTTGCCAGAGGGAACGCAACGCACGTGGATGGCTACTAATCGGTTGACCGTTCGCGCTGGCAATGCGGGTGGAGTTATGTTGACTTACAACGAAGGCACTCCTACTCGGATGGGTGAACCCGGAGCCGTTAAGGAAGTCACCTTTTCCGCTCCTCAACAATCTGCTAGCCTACCTAACCCGGTTGCATCGCCTGACAACGAATAGTTAATGCTGAGGTTAATCAAGGTTTATTGATTGACCCCTTAAAATCTAGCCTACCTGGAAAGTTTCCCTCATCCCATTTCCAAGCAGAAAATATTCATGCATCTGTAAAGGCGGTTCGCGAACCGCCCCTACTCCACCTGTTTTTGATGGGAACTGTTGAAACGATTCCTATCAAAGCTTGACGTTCAACCTTAATAAACAATGAGTTGGGCAGCTGGAGTAAAGCATTGCTTCAAGATGCCTTGCACCACCAGAATGCTGGTCAGTAGGGTTGCAAAACCCAACATAAACATAATGAGCATCTGATAAACCGCTGCATCCAGGGGATCAATACCGCTGAGTAACTGACCAGTGATGATGCCGGGTAAGGTAACAACACCGACCACCATCATAGAGTTGAGGGTGGGAATGATTCCAGCGCGAATGGCATCACGCCGATAGGTAGCCGTTGCTTGATAGGGAGTTGCACCCAGGCTAAGGTGAGTTTCGATTTCAGTTTGGCTAGTATTCAGGGTGCTCACAAATCGCTCTCCAGATATCGCCGCTGCGTTCATGGCATTACCCAGTACGATCCCCGCTAGGGGAATGACATACTGCGGGTCGTACCAGGTATCAGGGCGAATGACAAAGAGATTGGTATAAACCAATGTCACCGCAGCACCTGTCAGAATGGCACCACCGACCAGCGGCAGAATCTGGGGAATCTTATGGCTGATGCGGTTACGAGCAACGACGGTAGCGATCGCCAACATTACCCCTAAGACAACCAGCACCGCCCACGGATTTCGCCAGGTAAACACGATCGCCAGAATGTAACCCACCATCACTAGTTGGATGATGGTGCGCCCGGTTGCCATGGTCAGGTTCCATTCCAACCCCAACCGCTGCCATGCAGATAGACCAATGGCGATCGCCATCAGCCCAACCGCCCAAATTAAATCAATTAAGTCCAGTTCGATGAGTGAATCCACAGTTCAGTAGTCCTAAACAAGTCTTGTTTTGTCAGCGATGCCCACACCTCGCCAAAACAGGGCTTCCACGATTCATAGCTTTGCAGGGAATCGAGAGATAATACTAAAGATTGTCACAAGAGATTGTCACAAGGAGCGATCGCGCCAATGGCAGCAATGTGGCATGATGCAATGTATTTGCATCCTTTTCTCTAGCGCACGATAAATTTTGACCTCCAACCCTTTATGAATCAAATTCCCCCTTTGGATTTGACAGAGCAATACAAAAGCATTGGTGCTGAAGTTAACGCTGCCGTTTTAGAAGTACTGGCATCGGGTCGTTACATCAACGGTCCCGTCGTCAGCCAATTTGAGCAAGCCTTTGCCGATTATATTGGCGCAGCCACCTGTATTGCCTGCAACTCTGGCACTGATGCTCTGTTTTTGGCATTACGAGCGTTCAACATTGGGGTCGGGGATGAGGTCATTACGAGTCCGTTTACCTTTATCGCAACCGCTGAAATGATCAGCGCGGCGGGAGCAACTCCGGTGTTTGTGGACATTGATCCCCAGACCTACAACCTGGATCTACAACAGATTGAGGCAGCGATCACCCCCAAAACAAAGGCGATTATGCCGGTGCATCTGTTTGGTCATCCGGTGGATATGACGGAGCTAACGGCGATCGCCCAAACCCATCAACTATTGGTTATTGAGGATTGCGCTCAAGCCGTGGGTGCTGCCTGGAATGGCGTCCGAGTGGGCAATATCGGTCAAATTGGCTGCTTTAGCTTTTACCCCACAAAGAATTTGGGAGCCTGTGGGGATGGTGGGGCGATCACGGTAAATGATGCGGCGATCGCCGATCGGATTCGCTTACTGCGCGACCACGGACGACGCGAGGGCTACATTCACGAAGAGGTGGGAGTCAACAGTCGTTTGGATGCCGTCCAGGCAGCGATCCTCTCAATTAAACTGCGTTATCTCGATACCTGGAACGCTGGACGCCAGGTGGTTGCAGAACGTTATCATCAGTTGTTGGAACACGTCCCTGGAATTATCCTGCCGCAGGCTTTGCCAGATGGGCAAGCCGTTTGGAACCAATACACGATTCGCATACCCGCATCGCCTCAAGGCAACAACCGCGATCGCGTTCGTCAGCATCTCCAACAACAGGGGATCATTTCGATGATCTATTACCCGTTACCGCTCCATTTACAGCCTGTCTACAAATTCCTGGGCTACCAACCGGGGCAACTGCCCGTGTCAGAGCAACTGGCAAACGAAGTGCTGTCCTTGCCCATGTATCCGGAACTCACTCTGGAGCAGCAAGAACGGGTGGTGTATGCGCTCAAGGATAGTTTGAGCTAGTTTTTGTCACAGTGCGATCGCGATGCCATCGGCTCTGGGTTCTGAGGCAGCGATCAGCACGCCGTTTTGCTTGAGGATTAGCTGTCCTTTGCCGAAGTTGCCGACTTCCCCACTGACCTGAATAGTGTGTCCGCGATCGCTTAACCCCATGGCTACCGAGCGAGGAACGGTCGATTCTAGTAACACCGTTTTGCCCGACAATACACGCCAACGAGGAGCGTCCAGTGCGGCTTGGGGGTTCATCGCGTAATCCACCAGATTCACGACAACCTGGGTATGACCCTGGGGTTGCATTGGGGCACCCATGACCCCAAATGGTCCCAACGGGGTTCCATCCAGTTGAGTCAGGAAGCCAGGAATGATGGTGTGAAAGGGACGCTTTGCCGGAGCAACGGTGTTGGGGTGCTCTGGGTCTACAACAAAGCCTGCGCCTCGATTGTGTAGAGCGATGCCTGTGCCGGGAATGAGGATGCCACTGCCAAAGCCCTCGTAGTTGGACTGAATGAAGGACACCATCAACTCTTGATCTGCTGCTGCCAAATACACCGTGCCACCTTTGGGAATGCCGTATGTGGGAGTGGCGATCGCCGTTTCTCCAATCAGTTGTCGTCGTTCAGCCGCATAGGTTTTGCGGATCAACTGCTCAGCGGTGATGGGCATAAAACGCGGATCGGCAACGTGGTAATACGTGTCGGCAAATGCCAGCTTCATCGCCTCAATTTGGAGGTGAAAGCTGTCGATCGAGTCACGGGGATATTTCGCCAGATCAAACCCCTCCAGGATGTTGAGGGTCATCAGGGCGGCAATACCCTGACCGTTCGGCGGCAACTCCCACACCTGCAACCCCCGATAAGCTGTCGAAATCGGATCGACCCATTCGGGTTGATGGTCTGCCAAATCTGCTTTGGTCAACAAACCACCCGTGTCTGCCGCGAATTGGGCAATTTGCTCGGCTAACTCGCCACGATAAAAGCTCTCTCCTCCGCTCTGGGCGATCGCCCGCAGAGTCTTTCCATGCGCCTCACTGCCCCAAATCTCACCTGCTTTGGGGGCGCGATCGCCTGGAAAACAGACGGCCTTGAGCGGTTGAAACTCTGGAGCCTCTAGCGGTAAAAAAATCTGTTCTGACTGTCGCCAGGCTCGTGCGGTCTGGGGTGAGAGGGGAAATCCTTCTTCCGCATAGCGAATCGCGGGTTCAAACAGTTGCTCAAAGGGCAGCTTGCCCCAGCGTTCCCATAAGGCTCGCCATGCTGAGACGGCTCCTGGCACCGTCACCGCTAACCAACTCAGGGGTGGCACTAGAGTGAGGCCCTCAAAGCGATTGGGAGTGCAAGCTTGAGCACTCTTGCCCGATCCATTTAAGCCGTGTAGCTTGCCATCCCAAACGATCGCAAAGGCATCAGACCCGATCCCGTTAGAGGTTGGCTCGACTACGGTTAGAGCGATCGCCATTGCCAGTGCCGCATCGACAGCATTTCCACCTGCCAACAACATTTCCATTCCGGCGGTCGTGGCAAGGGGTTGGCTGGTTGCCACTGCCCCCCGTTTCCCCATCACAACTCGTCGTCCAGACGCATAGGGATAGTCGGTCAAGTTTTGAATGTGAATAGTCATGGGCGGTAGATGGGATGAGGAAATCGTTTCAATCCCCCGCTTCCTGAAAAGCCGGGGATCTGAATCGCCTCTATCTTATAGCAACCCTTGATTGCTAGAGCCTTGACCCGATCAGAAGTGCCCGTACTGGGTATCGATGCGAAGCGCGCCTGTGGGTAAACTGAAACACCTTCTGCTAGGGGGTTTGGGGGAGGCAGTGGCGTCCCCCAATGGGGGTTTGGGGGAGACTCCCCCAATGCCTGGTTTTCAAACCATCAAAGCAACAGAGTGTCTCATTGGAAGACGCAGAGATGTGTATACACAGTAGGTCTTTAAGGAGAGAAACCTTGAAAAATGGACGTCAACTAGATGAAGTAATTATTCACAGGTAGCACTCCTGCCATGACATCGCGCCGAGGCATCGTAATCCCTGTGACATCAATCAACAAGTCCCGATTTGAAAAACCGCGAGAGCGATCGTTAACCGACAAATAAGTGCGGCGATTCCACTTAAACAGCACCGCTTCATTGGGACGCAACGCCTGCCTGCCTCTAGTGCGCCAGTTTTTATCCGCAAAGGCAGACCGTGCCGCTGCAATTAGATTACGTCCGGTCACTTGCCCAGCATTAAATAGCCCTCTGGGACGGTTAGACGTTGACAGATTATTGTCATAGTCAAGCTGCAAGCGATCGCCCTCCAACACTTTGAAGTCCGTGATCCGATCAACGGCTCTGAACCGGGAGTTCAAGAAAGCATCGGATTGGCTCACTCCCCGGAAGGTAAAGCGATCGCCACCACCACCCCCTGTCAACACATCTGCCGCTCCATGACCAATGATCGTGTTGCTACCGCCATCTCCCAACAACACATCTCGTCCTCTCGTACCCAAAATTTGATTCCCCCCTGTTGGGTTGGTTGGCTCGATGGGGATGTTTGGATTCGTTGGCAACGTTGGGATACCTGGATTTGTCGGCACAACGCCTCCCACCTCAAACGCTCCGATATCCGGCAGGCTATCTCGTTGAGCACCCCGCTGATCCGTACTGGGTGCGCCTGCTACGGCTGCATTGAGAGCCGGGCTACCCGCCAACAGAGCATGGGTCAGTAAGCCGCCGCCATTGTCCTGCAATGGAGCCAAACGCGGATCGATCAGCGTAACTGAAGCTGTTGCGTTGTAATCATTGCCGTTGTTTGTCCGTTTGGGCGGCCATTGGAGGTTGCCACCCTGGTCGGTTAACAAGCGACTGGTGTGCTGTTGAATGCCCCAGGCGTTAGTACCGTTATCGGCAGTGTTGTTAGAGAAGATGGTATTTCTGACGCTGACAGGGTCGCTGTTAGCTGCGATGCCTCCACCGACCCAGCCCGCATGGTTGTTGGCGATCGTCGAGTTGACGATGGTTGTGGGACCGTACAGTGCCATACCGCCACCCACACGACTCGACTCCGTGCCCAGAACTCGGTTGCCAGAGAAGGTGCTATTGGTAATTGTGGCGGGAGCATCCATCATCCACAACCCGCCACCCTGACCGCTTGCCGTGTTATTAGCGAAAGTGGTGCTGCTGATGGTCAATCCCCGGTTGTTGCCATTACTCAACACAACAACGCCACCGCCATTGCCACCATTGCCGCCATTGGGTAGGGGCAGGATTTCATTGTTGGTGAAGCTGCTGGATTGAATGATGACGTTGTCTTGTGTTGCTGTGTAGAGGTAGGCGGCTCCTCCTTCACCGCGTCCCCGGTTGCGATCGAAGACACTGTTGACGATGCGAATCGTGCCCGAAGTTTCGCTGGTAGAACTGGCACGATCGGTGTAGATGGCTCCACCATATCCTCGTAAGAAGGGATTGGCTTTGCCCGTGTCATAGAATGCGGCTGTGGTGGAGTTGTTGACAAAGCGGGAGTTTTCGATCGTCAGCTTGCCATTCAAGCTATTGATGGCTCCACCGTTGATACCCTGGTTGTTGGTAAAGCTGCTATTGCGAACCGTGAAGTTGCCAGGGCTAAGAAAGGCGATCGCCCCGGCTCCCCGTTCGTCATTGCCTGCGGTGGCTCGGTTGCTGTCAAATTGGGAGTTCGTGACCGTGAGTTGATTCTCCCAGGCACTATAAATCGCTCCACCCCCCTTGTTTGCCACGTTGTTTTGAAATCCGACATTGTCAACCGTGATATTGGCTCGATGTTCGCCATGAATGGCGGCTCCTCGATCGGTTGTGAAACCATTAATCAGTGACAAGTTGCGGAAGGTAACCGTCGTGGGAAAGTCTTGGTTTGAGCGGACAAGAAAAATCCGGGAACTGTTGTTGCCGCTGATGCGTAACCCAGCTGCCGCTGAGCCGTCAATTGTAATGTTTTTGCCAGGAGCAATTTCCAGTTGCCCACTGGTAAGGGTGATGGTTTGATTCGCGAGATTTGCCGCAAATTGAATGGTGGTGCCTGCGGTTGCAGCCGCGATCGCCGCTCTGAGGGAACCTGCTCCACTATCAGCCGTTGTGGTTACGGTGATGACATTCATCACGCCGTTATAGTTTTGCAAAACGTCCGATCGCAGGCTATTTTGTGCCTCAATGGCTCCAGTGCTGGCTTCCAGCACCCAGTCTCCACCCAGGGATGCGGCTCCAGTCAGGTTTGTCGAAGCCGCAACATCGGCTCCGGTTAGCTGACTCAGGCGATCGATAAAGGTGGTGTCTTCGCGTACGACATCACACCCGTAAATCAACAAGTCGCCCTGATTCGTCAGTGCACTCTGCCACTGTTGCAGTTGGTCAGCATAGGCCGCCAAACTCTCGTTATTTAAGACGGTGTTTCCCAGGAGCAACTGACCTGAACTGCCATGTGCAAAAATTTGGATGCTATCGAGGTTTTGGTGAGCTTGCAACGCGGCTGTAATTTGAGTGACCCCATCCTGAGTGGAGTCAAGAATCACAACTTCAGTGCCAGGCGTCACACCCGCTACAAGGCTCTGGTAGTCAGGTAAGGCGGCATCAATAATGGCGATCGCTCTGGTGGCTGTGACGGCTGTCGCATCTTGAATACTAGCAGCTTGAGTAATCGTTGACATGAAGCCTCCTTGAGGATTGTCTTGGGTTGAAAATGCGGTTGGACGCGCGGAAAGATGCCCCCAAGAACGAGATGAGGGTTACAAAATTGCAAACGCGCAGATTAATGTCTCAATCTGAAATCAGGGCTAGTGCTGCGTCACAGTTAAAAGTTAGGGTAGTGCGTGCATCTTGCTCGTGCCGTGAGCGAGACGCTCAAACCAACAATCCTAAAAATAAGGTGTGACGCTGCACTAGAGGTTACAGCACAATTTTTGGCTGTGACGGTTGAAACCGTAGCGATAACATCAAACCCGACCCGCATGATGAATAAATTGGTTAATGAACCCTCTAACTTGAAATCCACAATCTGAATCGATGCTCTGACAGGGGATGATTGCAAGCCAGCGTTACACCGGGTTGTAGGCATCCAAACACGAGCGGTGTTGGATGTGGGCAACTGTCACAGACGACGGATCACAAGTTAGATAGTGCCTCTACATCCAGGTCAATTCGTGTTGCCCAGTTGAACAGGCTTTATTAGAAACACAGATTGAAAGGCGTTGAGAC
Organism: Oscillatoria sp. FACHB-1407; assembly: GCF_014697545.1. Lineage (GTDB taxonomy): Bacteria > Cyanobacteriota > Cyanobacteriia > Elainellales > Elainellaceae > FACHB-1407. The sequence goes on from NZ_JACJSA010000042.1 coordinate 22,552, forward strand.
GTTAGCTGATGGTAGGGGGGCTAATAGATATGGCGGTAGAGCAGCCCCATGCATCATCTGGAAGAAAACTTTCATAAAGTTGGCTCTAGTCTTCCCACATTTGGCTGAAAAACGATCACTGTTATTGCTGAAGTTGTGGGTTAGATGCCCCCTGTTGAGGGCCACTGCCTAAATAAAGTAATTCGTTACAGGCAAAACGCCTGCCATCACATCCCGTCGCGGCATCGCAATCCCTGTGACATCAATCAGCAAATCTCGATTTGAAAAACCTGGGGACTGATGGTTGACCGACAGGTAGGTGCGTCGATTCCAGGTAAAAAGCACCCCTTCGTTGGATCGTAAGGGTTGTTTACCCCTCGCCCGTCGGTTTTTATCGGCGTAGGCAGTTCGGGCGGCTGTCAACAGATTTCGCCCTGTGACTCGTCCGGCATTAAATAAAGCCGTTGGACGTTCACTGGTTGCCAGGTTGTTATCAAAGTTGAGCTGTAAGCGATCGCCCTCCCGCACGCGAAAGTCGGTAATTCGATCGACTGCCCCCAGTCGTGAATTCAAAAAGGTGTCTGCTTGGCTTACCCCGTTATAGTGGAAGCGATCGCCCCCACCCCTCCCCGTCAAAACATCGGCGGCTCCATCCCCAACAATGACATTGCCATTAGTGTCTCCTAGCAGGGTGTCGCGTCCTACAGTTCCCAAGATGGCGTTCGCTCCCATGACGCTATCCGCCCAGATGCTCCTTGCCCCGATTCTCGTGGCGATCGCTGGGCTATTGGGTAACAGAGAGTAGGTGAGAAAACCGCTGCCATTAGCTTGGAGTGCCCCCAACAAGGGATTGGCAATCTGACTATTGGCAGTCACTTTGGGATCATTGGCGGCAGGGGCAGGGAATTCAAGGTTGCCACCCCCATCCAGCAGTTGGCGTCCAGTTTGCTGTCTAGTACCCCAGGGGTTTCCTCCGGTATTGTTTGCCACAATCGAGTTGGCAAGGGTGACCGATTGATTGCCAAACCAAAAGGCTCCCCCTTGAAATCCAGCTCGGTTACTGACGATCGTTGCATTCGTAATGGTTGTCGCGTCGGCATCCCGATTGGCCAGGGTAATCGCGCCTCCCAAACCACCGCCATTGCCGTTGTCGGCGACGTTGCCCGTGAAGGTGCTGTTGAGGATTGTCGTCGGTGATGTCTCCCCGACCCATAAGCCTCCACCTTGCTCGGAGGATGTGTTGTTGGCAAATGTGGTATCGCGGATGGTCAACTCAGCATTGCCATGGCGCAATCCACCGCCCAATGCAGTTCCATCGGCATCGCGAATGACAGCATTTCCGATAATCGTGCTGCCTTCGACAATGACTCGATCGGGCGGATAGGCAAACAGGAACATCGCGCCGCCCTGTCCTGCCCCCCGATTTCCTTCAAAACGACTATTGCGAATCGTAATCGCGCCGCCGATCGCCCCAGGTCCAGAGTTGGAACCAGAGGAATTTGCTCCATCTGTATAAATTGCTCCTCCATAGCCGCTCGTGCCCCCAGTTCTGGCACCTCCGGGAGTTGAGTCATTGTTGATAAACACGGAGTCTTCAATGGTCAACGGGCCAAGCAGGCTGTTAATCGCGCCTCCGTTAATGCCCCGGTTGTTTGTAAATCGACTGCCCCGGACGGTCAAACTACCACCGCTCGCCGTGGCGATCGCCCCTCCTCCTCGTTCAGTAAAGGCTGCCGTCCCATCGTTGCCGTTAAAGCTGCTGTTAATGATCAGGGTTGTACTGCGAAATCCGGCAAAAACGCCTGCTCCAAACCCAGCCACGTTATTGTTGACCTGTGTATTGATCAGGGTTAAGTTGGCACTTCCCTCAGTCAAGATGCCTGCCCCTGCGTAGTTTCGCCTCTCCTCTTCGGTGGCACTGGCGAAGGCCAGACGGGGGCTGTTGAGCCGACCATTAGCAACGATCAGATTTTGCAGGGTTAGATTTTTCTCCCGTTGGACAAAGAATACTCGACTGGCGTTGTTGCCACTGATGGTCAGGTTAGAGGCACCCGTGCCGTCAATGATCAGGCTTTTGTCAATCACAAGCTGACCACTCGTCAGGGTAATCGTCCGGTTGGCTAGATTGGACGCAAAGCGGATCGTGCTGCCTGCGGTTGCAGCCGCGATCGCCGCTCTGAGGGAGCCTACTCCACTATCAGCGGCACTGGTAACGGTGATGACAGTTGACATGGAAGTCTCCTTGGAAGGTCGATTGAGGGAAAAGAATCCTGGCTGAGGTAAAAGGATGGCCGTTGCTAACTAGGTTGCTAATTAGGGGGAGGATTTTCTTAATACGGGCGTGAGCGAGACGCTCACACTTCCTCTCATTCCCATCAGCAACGCCAAGGGATGAATGGCGGACGCACAACGAAGTGCCCTCAAGTCGGCAATGAGGGTGAATGAGTCATTTGAAGCTATGAAAACTTGCCTTAACAGAGCCATGAGGGGTTGCAGTTCCCTCTGTCACTCAAACTGGGGCGCACTCAATGCAATTTAGACAAGCTCTTGACGATCGCCCGTCTTGCAATTTCCGGTTTTTGCATTCTAATAGGGGCGATCGGCGTGGATGTCAGGGATGGTAGGTGCTGAAGGAGCGATCACGGTAGAGCAATATTGGTCGTGTCATCCCCAAAAGTTGGCTTTAGTCTTCCCAAACTGACGCAGAAACCCATCATTTCTCGTCACTCATATCCCATCACACACGACAGCCCAAGGTTTCTAAAAATGCAAAAACAGCGGGGGAATGCAAAGCATCCGCGACGATCGCCACTCCAATCGTTCGGCTTAGTGGTTCTGCCAGTCTGTAAACTTGTACTCCCAGGGGAATTGGCTCCGCTGCCAATCGTGGGAAAACAGCGGCTCCCAGACCTTGAGCCACCATGCTTAAGAGAGTTGATGCTTGACGAACTCGATAGGCAATATTCAAAGTCTTGCCCAGTTTGAGATAGAGGTTATTCAGAAATTGGATATGGACTGCATCCTCAAGACAAATCAGCGGATAGTCTGTCAGTTGTTCCCAGGTGAGGCGATTACCCTGTTGAGAAAACTGCTTTGCATGACGCATCGGTATGCCATCTGCAAGCAACACGACAAACTCATCGTCTAACAGTTCCCACGTCTTAAAGCCCTCTCTCGTCGGCAAAATCGTGAACCCCACATCGGCTTGTCCGGCTCGCAAGGCTTGGTCTACTTCTACAAAATCGTAATACTCACGAATCGTGACACCGATCGCCGGAAACCGTTGTTGAAACTGGGCGATCGCTTTTGGCACAAGATGCGTTGCTGCGCTGCGAAATGCGGCAACTCTGACCTGTCCACCCTGCAAGCCTTTTGCTGCTGCCGCGACCTTTGTCATGGCGTCTAGCGATCGCAAAACTTGACGCGCATGAGTCACAACCTCTTCGCCAACCGGGGTAAGCTGAGCACCCGATCGTCCTCGCGAAAACAGCACCACGCCCAGGGCATCTTCTAAGGTGGCGATCGCATGGCTCACCGCAGACTGCGATATGCCAAGCTCTAACGCCGCTTCGCCAAAGTTGCCCTGATCAGCGACTGCAACCAATGCCCGAAGCTGAGACAGCTTTAGCTGGCTGAGATGGTTGTCCTGCATAGCGATCGCCTACCGTTGGCTACGATTGAGCCATTTATCGACCATCACAGGTTGATAATTCAGTAGTGCATCTAACAGTCGGTCTGGGTCAGAGCTTTGTAAGACAAGACTGCGATGTTTTGGGGCGAGAAACTGTTCATCAACCGCATGATCAAACAGAGCTAAAAGATTGTCGTAGTAACGCTCGACATTCAGCAATCCAAAGGCTTTGTGGTGAATTCCGAGCTGTGACCAGGTGAGCACTTCGCAAAACTCTTCAAATGTGCCAAATCCTCCCGGTAGAGCAATAAAAGCATCCGACAGATCGGCCATCAACGCCTTTCGTTCGTGCATCGAGTTGACGATATGCAGTTGAGTCAGGTTGGGATGAGCTAACTCTTTGTCTACTAACAATTGGGGAATCACACCGATGACTTTGCCCCCGGCATTTAAGGTGGCATCGGCAACGACTCCCATCAAACCAACATTTCCACCTCCATAAACGAGTTCTAACCCTCGTTTCGCCAGGGCTTTACCCATGGCTTCGGCAGCTAGTTGATAGACAGGACGAATGCCCATATTCGACCCACAAAAGACGCAGACTCGTTGCATAGCTTGATTTCCCTGTTGGCAATCTGACCTAGTGTTGCGAACACAAAGTTCTGCAATGTAGGGGGTTTGGGGGCTTCGCCCCCAAGAAGGGGTTTCACCCCTTCACCCCTTT
>NZ_JACJSA010000043.1 GCF_014697545.1 Oscillatoria sp. FACHB-1407
TCGATTATTGGTTAAGCGGCAAGGCAGAAGAGTAGTTGAGACAGTAGTTGATCTACTACATTTCGAACAATACGTTAATGTCGTTATTTTCCATCGTACCCCTGTACTCTCAGCACTGTTGGATCGGACTCCGTCAGCATTCCTGCTTCCCATAAACAGTCGGCTTAATTTAACACGCGACAATAGTTCTTCTTCAAAGGCACCACAACGCAGTAATTAGGGGTCTCTTATATCTTTGGTGAAAATCGGGGGGTTACTAATAGCTTCCTATCGATCATAGGTTTGAAACCCTTTCACAGCAAAGATTCTACTATCAATCAGGCTTGCTTATCACCGCAGGTACAAGAGAGCCGTAATTAGGACAAGGCTGCATGAAATTTCCGTCCAGTCACTGTTTCATAAATAACTTTGGCGATCTGAATATCTTGTACTGCAAGTCCTGTTAAGTCTGTTACTGTAATTTGATCATTAGAAATTCGCCCTGGTGCCTTGTTTGAAATAATATCTCCTAGCTCGATGAGATGCGCTGGTGTAATGTACCGTTGAGCGATCGCATGAGCAATATCTCCTCGTTCTATGCATTGCGGAATGCTGTCTGCAACCACACAATCAGCTCCGGCAAAAATCATTGGATCTAATTCTTGTTTATGAGGTGTATCGGCTCCAACCGCAGTGATATGAGTGCCAGGCTGAATGTAGTTTGAGTGAATTAAAGGAACTGTAGATGGTGTTGTTGTCACAATAAGATTGCAGGTTGACGTTAGATCTTGAAGCGTTTGGGCAACGGCAATATTAAATTCTCCAGTCATGTCTTGCTGATATTGCTTGGCATGATTAAGATTACGTCCCCAAACAATTGCTTCACGGCACTGAATGACCTGAGCAAGATATTGCAGTTGTAATCTGGCTTGAATCCCTGTGCCAACAATACCAATACGATGAATGTGTTGAGGAGCAAGATACTTCGCGGCGATCGCCCCTGCTACAGCGGTACGGACATCTGTCAGGTATCCTTCGTCCAGCAGAATTGCCAGTAGTTCTCCCGTCTTCTGATCAAAAAGCAACATGAGACCATTGCTAGAGGGTAAACCTAATGCAGGATTTTCATAAAATCCTGATGCAATTTTGATGACATAGTAATGGTCATCCAGTAAATATCCATACTTGATATGCACATCTCCAGGAGGGGTTTGAAACAGCAGTTCCCCGACTGGAGGGATAACGGCTTTGCCCGCAGAGTAACTGACAAACCCTGCTTCTATGGCAGAGAACAAATTTATTGAGGATAGCAGTTCTCGAATGCGATCGAGTTCAATAATTTTCACAGTGATACTCCTAAAGAATTCGTTTTAACACCTCTAAACTGATGTTGGCTCCGCAAATTACAATCACCACTGTTTTGTCACGTAGCTGTTCTTTTCGCTGTAGGAAGGCAGCGATCGCAGTTCCTGCTGCCCCTTCGATGAGTAGATGATGGTTTTCAATTAAGAGCCGAATGGCAGCCTGAATTTCGGTTTCTGTCACCAGCACAAAATCATCAACCAGGGTGCGACAGAGATCAAATGTAATTGCTCCAGGTTCAATACCGCCTGCTGTTCCATCTGATAAAGTCGGTAAGGATTCCATCTGGACGAGCTGACCTGCCTTGATCGACTCAGCCATAACTGGTGAGTTTACAGGTGAACATCCAATTATCTCAATGTCTTTGAAGAGAGGCTTGAGGTATCCAGCGATGCCAGAAATCAAGCCGCCGCCACCTACCGAGGCAAAAACGGTATCGATAGGCTTGAGCTGTTGTGCAATCTCGACTGCGATCGTACCCTGTCCAGCAATGGTTTTCAGATCGTTATATGGAGAAGCGTAGACGAGACCCCGCTCACTGGCATACTGCCGAGCGTATGCCTCTGTAACACCGCAGTCTGTGCCATGAAATTGAACAGTTGCTCCCAACTTCTGAATTGCGCTAACTTTAGCGGAAGAAGCATCTTCAGGCACAAAGATAACTCCCGGTATGTCCAATCTCTTCAAGCCATAGGCAACCGCTGCACCGTGATTGCCAGAAGAAGCTGCTACAACCCCCCCACGCTTTTGTTCTGCTGTCAGCGAAAGGAGCGTGTTGATTGCCCCACGCACCTTAAAGGAGCCTGTGTGTTGAAGGTTTTCTAGTTTGAGAAATACCTGACAGTGACCTAGTTCACTGAGCAAGGGCGAGTAATCCAGTGGAGTTTCGCGAATATAAGGAGAAAGTTGCTGTTTAGCCTGTAGCACTTCAGTGTAGACATCCAGTGCAGGTAAGGTGGAAGTCATGTCAGTTACTCATTGTTAGTGTTTACATCAGACAAGTATTTGTAAACCGTTGCGCGAGCAATTCCTAGAACTTTACCTACATAATTCGCAGCATTTTTCTGCTTGAATGCTCCTTCTTGATAAAGCAGTTCAACAAGTTCTTGTTTATCTGCTCGCGACAAATACTCCAGGCTTTTGTGCTGCTTACGTAAATAGTCATGGACAAAGATGTTGATTCGTTCCTGCCAGTCATCCTTAAAGATCTCCTGTGGATTTGGCAGCAAAGCCTGAGTAGATACCAAGCTTTCCAGTAGACGATAACATTCATCAAATTTAGAGATATCAAGGTTGATGCACAGTAGCCCTACAGGTTTTTTAGACGAATCACGAATCATAACGCTGATGGATTTGAGCCGTCGTCCATCCCAGTTGAGCTTCTCATAGGGTCCGATAATATCTTTCGATTCATCAAACTCAATTTCACTCAATAAAGAATCATCACCAATTTGGCGATGCGAAAAACTGTTGAAGATTGCAACCACACGATTCGTTTGCAAGTCGTGCAGGACAATCTCTGCAAAGGGATGAAGCAGCCGCTCAATTGCCTGAGCCGTCGTTAGAAAACCTTGAATTTCGGGTCGCACCTTATAGCAGAGGTTAAGCTCTCAGAAACCATATAGACAATATAGTCTATGCAAGACAGTTTTGTCTATAGTAAATTTAGGATAGAGCGATCGCAAAGCAATTGTGCGACTCAATCTCCAGATTGCTCATTTACAGGAATCTGTGTATCAGGAATATGCTTTAGCCCCCAAGCAATCATCGCTTTCAGCACAGGACGAAGGCTTTTGCCCCGTTCTGTTAATTGGTAGTTCATCCGTCGGGAATGGTTGCCGTATTGTTGCTTCTCTACCAAATCCATTTCTTCAAGAGACTTGAGGCGACTTGCCAAAATGTTGGTTGAAATTCCTTCAGGAGATGCTAAAAACTCTTCAAAACGCTGTTTCTCAAAAAACATCATGTCTCGGATAACTAGAAGAGTCCAGCGATCGCCGATGAGATCAAGCGAACAGGCAACTGGACAGGATGAACGGCGAGATTGGGACATTGGTGTGACTAGATTTTAAGGTCACTTGCATTTTACAAGTAAAATCTGCTATTTTGACTTGCAGTTTACAACTTAGCAATTAAATGAGGATAAGATGACTCAAGGTACACCAACTGTTAGAGCTGGACAGAACTTTGCTGTGGCTGATTTTGGACTGTTTTCTGACTTGCGGCGATTTATCTTTGAGGCTCCAGAAGCCCCTCTGGCGCTAGAGGGAAAGGTCTTTCTCAAGCAGATCCTTAATCTCTCAAGTGCCGAGATTTCGTTTAACAATCTTCCCCCCAAGACATCTTTGCCTTTCTACCACAAACATCGTTTGAATGAAGAAATTTATATTTTTATTCAGGGAGATGGGGAGTTTCAGGTTGATGATTGTGTGTTTCCAGTTAAAGAAGGAACTGTTGTGCGAGTCGATCCAAACGGAGAACGCTGTATGCGAAACATTTCAGATCACGAGGATTTGTGTTGGGTTGTAATTCAGTCACGGGCAGGTTCTTATCCAGACCATACCATTCAGGATGGCTTTGGTGTTCAGAAGCGAGTTAGTTGGGTGAACAAGCAGCGAGTTTGATATGAGGCGATCGCCGTATAATTGGGTCGGTGAAGCAGGCGTTTGAGAGATTGATAGCATCCGAGGTTGCTTGCCGATGCTTATCTCAGTTGTCACGGAGATTGTGAACCAATGGTTTGAAAACCTTGCATTACTCTTAAAAAACCATGTCTCCGACTTTGCAGATTAGGCTATTGGGCGGATTTAGCCTGAGCTACGCAGATCAACTCGTCATCAATGTCACCAGCGATCGCCTCCAGGCATTGTTGGCATATCTTGTGCTGCATCGCCACACCCCCCAATCCCGCCAGCGGCTCGCCTTTGAGTTTTGGCAAGACTCGACCGATGCCCAAGCTCGCACCAATCTGCGGCGAGAATTGCATCATCTGCGGCAAATCCTTCCCAACGCTGATCAATTCTTGCAAATCGATGCAAGAACATTACAGTGGAAATCTAGCGCACCATTTACGTTAGATGTCGCAGACTTTGAGCAGGCATTAATCACCGCAGAAACAGCCCAAAAGAATGCTGTTACAAATGATGCCAGGAGATATTTGGAGCAAGCTATCCAGGTTTATGCCGGAGATCTGTTACCCAGTTGCGAGGATGAGTGGATTGTCCCGGAGCGCGAACAACTGCGGCAAAGATTCATTCAGGCACTCGAATCCCTGACTCATATAGCAGAGCAACTGAACGATTCCCGTGGGGTAATTCGCACGGCTCAACGCTTATTAAATATCGAGCCATCACATGAAACGAGTTATGCTGCACTGATGCGATCGTATCGTTTAGTAGGCGATCGAGCCGCAGCCTTGCGTATTTATCATCAATGCATGACTGTCTTGCGAGAGGAGCTTGGGATTGATCCCAGTCCGATGACTCGTCACCTTTATGAGCAACTGTTGCGGGAAGAAGAGGGAGGGGCGGGAGAGCAGGGGAGTGGAGTGGATGAAACGGTTGCTCCCCCAACTCTTACTCCCCCTGCTCCTACACTCCCTAACTGCGATTGGGGTGAAGCGATCGATGTTTCTACTTTCTATGGTCGGGAGGCTGAACTGGCAACCCTTCAGCAGTGGGCGAACCATCGCTGCCGCCTGATCCTGCTGCTGGGCATGGGTGGGATTGGCAAGACAGCACTATCCGTGAAAACAGCACAGGAGCTGATTCAAACTTCAGAGCCTGATCAAAAGTTTGAGTTTGTGATTTGGCGATCGCTTCGCAATGCCCCACCTTTAGAAACACTGTTGTCCGATCTGGTATCGTTTTTATCAGGTCAGCAGGACACCAGAATCGAGGTTGGGCGGTTAGTTCATTGGTTACGCACTCATCGCTGTCTGGTTATTCTTGACAATTTGGAAACAATCTTTCAAGCGGGCGATCGCGCTGGGCAATACCGCCCAGGGTATGAAACTTATGGTGAATTGTTCAAGGTTCTGGGCGAGACTGCTTATCAAAGCTGTGTCATGCTAACCAGCCGCGAAAAACCTGCGGAGATTGCAGTGTTGGAAGGAACTGAAGCGGTTAAAACGTTGCAGTTGAGTGGTTCATCAGAAGCAGCACAAGCTTTGCTAACTGCGAGAGGATTACTGGGAACACCAGAGCAGATGCAACTGTTGACCGAACGATACGGAGGCAATCCGTTAGCGTTGAAGATTGTTGCCAGTTCGATTCAAGACTTGTTTGATGGTGAGATTGAATCTTTTTTGCAGCAGGACACCATTTTATTTAATGGCTTGCGGCGTTTGCTGGAGCAACAGTTTGAGCGGCTGTCTCATCTAGAGCAAACGGTGATGTATTGGCTGGCGATCAATCGGGAGTGGACGGCGATCGCAGAACTGGCTGAAGATATTATCCCTACAGTGCCACGAGCAAAAATATTGGAAGCGTTAGAATCATTAACCTGGCGAAATTTGATTGAGAAGCGATCGGGTCGCTATACACAACAGCCTGTCGTAATGGAATATGTGACGGATGAGTTGACAGAACGTATTGCAATCGAGTTAATCACGAAACGATTGGCGCTGTTCAATCAGTTGGCATTGATTAAAACGACAGTAAAAGATTATGTGCGAGAGAGCCAGACTCGGCTGATTTTGGGGACGATCGCCAACAAACTTTGCAATGCGTTTAATCCTTCTACAGTATTGGAGCAGCAGTTTCAAGAAATTCTGCAATGGATACATGGCAACTCAACGCTGATGTCGGGTTATGCAGCAGGTAATTTGATCAACCTCTGCATTGGTTTACAACTCGATCTCACAAATTGGAACTTTTCAGAACTGATGATTCGGCACGCTTATGTGCAAACAGCGGGCTTGCGTAGAGTCAATCTTGTTCAGGCAACGTTTGTGCAGCCGGTGTTTATGCAAACCTTTGGGGCAATTTTTTGCGTTGCCTTTAGTCCAGATGGTCAACTGCTGGCTGCTGGAGATGCGAACGGCAAGATCCACCTGTGGCGAACAGCCGATGGTCAAGAACTCCGCCTGTGTGAAGGTCATAGCAATTGGGTAAAAGCGATCGCCTTTAGCCCCGATGGTCAATTACTGGCAAGCGGCAGCGATGATTATACCGTCAAATTGTGGGATGTTTCTACAGGACAGTGTCTCAAAACTCTGCGGGAGTCTAAAAATTGGGTTTATTCAGTGGCGTTTAGTCCAGACGGGCAATTCCTTGTCAGCAATGATGAGGATTACATTACTCACGTGTGGAATCTGTCTACAGGCGAGTGTGTCCGCAGTTGGGCAGATAGCGGTTGGTTACAAAGCTGTGTTTTCAGCCCAGATGGAACCATTCTTGCCGCAGCGAGTACCCAGCACACCATCAAGCTTTGGCATGTCCAAACTTGGCAATGCCTCAAAGAACTACGAGGACATCAAGATTGGATTAATCAAGTATCGTTCAGCCCAGACGGAAACCTTCTAGCCAGCAGCAGCGTAGATGGCACGACCAGGCTATGGAATATTAACGAGGTATATGCGGCGGCACTAAATGCTTTGGAGAATCAACAGACTGACAGCGATATTGCAAGCGATCAGGCAGACGTAATATCTGATGAATATTTTTGCACTCTCGAAGGACACAGCGATAAAGTTTGGTCGGCAGTTTTTTCACCCAATGGTCGCGTTATTGCTACCAGCAGTAGTGATCAAACCATTCGACTTTGGAGCGTTCAGACGGGTCAACTGCTTAAAACGTTGCATGGGTACGGCAACATTTGGTCTGTTGCATTTAGCCCAGATGGGAAAGTACTCGCCAGTGGATTTAATGAACAAACCATTAAACTTTGGGATGTGAGTGCAATTTCTGCTGAACCAGAAACTGCAACCATTCAACCCTTTAATCAAGGTTCAGGGCAGTGCATCAGAACGTTGCAGGGATACAACAATCAAGTCTGGTCGATCGCATTTAGTCCAGACAGTTTGTCGCTCGTTAGTGGCTCTCACGATAAATCCGTTAGGGTGTGGGATGTTCGCACAGGGCAGTGTTTGAGAACGCTCAGGGGACACACCAGTTGGGTTCGCTCTGTCGCGTTTAGCCCCGATGGGATAACGCTAGCAAGCGGCAGCAGCGACTATACGATCAAGCTTTGGAATCGGCATACGGGAGAATGCCTTAGAACGTTGAACGCTCATAGGAGTTGGCTGGTAGCGGTGACGTTTAGCCCCGACGAAAAGGTGTTAGCTAGCGGATCGCAGGATGGCACAAATTGTCTGTGGGATGTGAGTACGGGACAGATCATTCGGGTCATTCCTGCTCAGACGAACTGGATACGAAATCTTGTGTTTACTTCGGATGGCAGCATACTGGCAAGTCATGCGGATGGAACGACGATTATTTTGTGGGATGTCAAAACAGGTGACGTAGTCAAAACATTTGAGGGAGAAGTCGATCGCATTCTACGAGTCGCATTCAGCCCTGATGACACCATTTTGGCAACTGGGGGGCATGGCGTAAAACTATGGGATGTCGAAACTGGTAAATGCTTCAGACAATGGCAAGCCCACAGTAGCCAGATCTGGTCAATCGCCTTTAGTACTGATGGCAAGTGGTTAGTCAGTGGAGGCGACGATCGAACTGTCAGATTATGGGATGTGAACACTGGTGAATCAGTAAAAGTGTTTGAAGGACATCAGAACGTGATTCACACGGTTGTATTTAATGCAGACGCCACGCTGATTGCCAGCAGCAGTGCCGACGAAACCATCAAAATCTGGGATGTGAAAGAAGGTGAATGTTTGAAAACCCTCAGAGCCGATCGCCCCTATGAAGGTATGAACATTACTGGAGTCACCGGATTAACTGAGGCGCAAAAGGCAGCGTTGAAGGCATTGGGGGCGATCGAGACTGGTATATCACCCATATAAATAACTACATTAAACGGTGCCAATTTATGTCAATTCAAGTTGCGGAATCGGATAGTCAAATCCTCGAATGCTTTTCTGTTTTATCTCAGCTACGTCCACACATTAAACAGGAAAGTTTTTTGGAACAAGTTCGTCGTCAGCAGCAGAACGGTCATCGAATGATTTATCTCGAAGAAAACCATCAGGCGAAGGCTGTTGCAATCTTTTGTATCTCAGAGAATTTTGCTTGCGGACTGTTTTTACATGTTTATGATTTAGTAGTTGATGCAACGGTGCGATCGCAAGGGTATGGACATCATATATTTGAATGGCTAGTGAACTATGCTAAATTGCATGGCTGCAAAGAGCTAAGCTTAGATTCAGGAGTTCAGCGTTTTGATGCTCATCGATTTTACATACGCCATCAAATGAACATCTCAGGTCATCATTTCTCGTTGCCTTTGTAACAGAGACTCACAACCCTATCCTAGGTGTAGCGCATAGTGATAGAAAGCTTCGTCTCTAGCGTAATTGCGGGACTCATACAGTATTTGAGCAGCAGTATTCGTAATCTGGGTCGCCAAAATAATGCGAACTGCATTGGTATCTCGTGCATATTGTTCTGCTGTATCCATGAGCAAATTCGCAATACCTTGTTTACGGTAATTCTCTACCACAAACAAATCATTCAAAATCCAGACTCGTTTCATCGATACCGACGAAAAGCTGGGATAGAGTTGAGTAAATCCAGCCATAATCTGATCATCTTCAGCTACAAAGATGACAGAATCGCGCTGCTGGAATCGTTGATTCAAAAATCGCTTTGCGGCAGCCAAGTCAGAGGTTTGATCGTAGAAAACGCGATACTGATCAAATAATGCTGCCAGATTATCAATGTGTTCAGTTTGAGCCAAAGAGATACGCATCACAGAAACTTCTCCATTGCGTAGTTGATGAATACTTCACCTTGATAAGCAACTTGCTGTTCTTTAATAATGGAAAACCCCATACGTTGAAAAAATGGCTTGGCTGTAATGCTGACTTCAACTGTGAGATGGTTTAACCCTAACTCCAGTGCTTTTGCTTCGATCGCCTGATAGATTTGTCTGCCCACGCCACAGCGTTGATAGTTTTTGTGGCAGAAGAAGCAGTCAATATGACCGTTTGGTTCTAGCTCTCCAAAACCAGCAATGATGCCGTCATCATCTGCAACATAGGTAAAGCGATCGGCACAGGTGTTTTCCCAATCTCTAAAGTGAATATCATCGGGTGCCCATATTTGAACCTGGGCGATCGAGTAGTCGCGGATATTTACTTCACGCACAGTCTCGTGATACAACCGTGCGATTTGTTCAGCATCCTGTTTCTCGAATAGGCGTATTTTCATCGTGCTTATCTCTTCAATATAGTATGGAGCGATCGCATTTATTTTCCCTGAAATAGCACAGCGGGTTCATGACTGCGAGCATTAATCATGTGGCCTGGAAATTTAACTCCCTGGTCATAGGATTGCTGGTTACGCTGCAATGCTTGCTTGATTTGAGGCAAACGGTACCAGGGCGCGTAAGGAAACAGGTGATGTTCGATGTGGAAATTGAAATTGTATGCCAGCAGAACTGCCAGAACAGCAGGTAATTCAGTATTGCGCGTTACCCCGTCATGAGCAGAATAGGGTAATGGGGTAGGGTGACTCGTTGAGGCGAAGGGGTAGAGTCCCGCGTGGAGGGGAATGGTAATGGCTTCGTTCCACATAAACGCCATCAGAAAAAAGGGCAAAACCAGAATCAGGTAGTCAACCATACCCCAGTAGGCAACACCAATCATATGAGGTAAAGCGGCGATCGCCACAGCAAATAATCCTTGAAATGCCAGTGCAAGCTGACCCTGACGAAATTTTTGAAGTGGATACAACCAATACACGGTCAGCACATGATGCAGCATTCCCAGCGGAAACCACAGCCGCCAAGCGATCGACAGTATCGAGTACATGACAGGTGATTGCTTCAACGCTTGCGGATCTACAGCCGTCGGGTCCTTGTCAACAATGCCCGCCCACTGGTGATGCTGGTTGTGAATCTGTCGCCAGCATTCGTAGGGATGAAAACAGAGGGGGCTAACTAGATAGCCCACACAGGTATTGAGCCATCGCTGCCGAAAGAGGGTGTGATGCCCGCATTCGTGCAGAATGACAAATAAGCGAAAGGCAGAAAGTCCCAGTAGCAATTCACAGAGCCAGTAAGCCCATGAGAAATGAGGCGATCGCATTAGCCCGATAAAGCTGCTGGTGAAAATTAATCCTTCGGTAAACAGCGTTATCAGACCGTAGGCAGTGTGGGGTTGAAAGGTGCCTTTTTCGGCTAACTCTTTTCTGAGCTGGTGATAGATTGCTTGTAACATAAGCTGGATTGAAAATCATAGATTTGTGTTGCTTTCTCAATCGGTTTCTTGCTCACAGAAGTGAGAAGCTCATAGAGCAACCTGAATATCCTGATGGGTTATTCCAGGAGCAAATGTCAGGGTAGCCAGCAGTTGTTGGAGCAAGAAGCCATTACCGTTTTGATCAAAGAACAGTTGCCCAGTCGCAGTGTTATGAATGAAGCGATCGCTCGCATCCCTGCCGCCGAGCCAAGGCAAAACTGATCGGGGTGAGGATGCTAAAGACAGGACTGCTGCCAAATCCAAAGGCTGAGACTGAAAGCCGGTAATACTGATGAATTGAGCAAAGTGCAATCGTTATATGGTGGATCAAGCAATGATCCATTTACAGACGAGTTTGCCATCTACCACGATCCATTGAGCCGTCAGACGTTTTTTTGAGGTTTGTTGAGAAATAACGGATTCAGATTGAAACAATCGCTGCTGAGGTTGAGGGTTTGTAAAAGTCATGATGAATTCCATTGAAAGAATGCAACCAACCTAACGATGGCAGCGTTCGGCGATCGTTCTTGTCTAAGTGATGGAGCGATCGCTTTTCTTGTGACGGCAATCACTGGCTGTAACAAGTTCCGAACGTTAGCCGAACGCTGCGCGAACGCCAGAGCAATTACAGTCAATTTGAGAGTGAAGCAAGGAACCTAAGACCCAACTCACTCACGCAATTCAACCAATTTCAAGTTCTAGAACCTCGCTGCAATGGTCAAGCAGTGCTGGAGTTTTGCGTGCAAGTTTCCTTGTGCAAATAAACCTGACCCATGTGCATTCACGATTCATTTAAGGAGAAAACCAATGGCACGACAAGTCGGAGATTCCTTTGGCAACGATAGTTTGGCGACCGCTACTAACGCGGGTTCTGTACGTGATGGGATTATTGTCCGGGGTGGTTCTTTAAGCGGTTCAGATGGTATCGATCGGGTTGATGTCTATAAATTTACGGTGGATCGCCCACTGCAATTCCGGGCAAGTCTGACACCTCAAGCCTCCAGCAACCGGAATGATGTCGTAAATTCTAACCTGACTCTGTTGGATATCACGGGTCGTCTAATCGGAGCTTCTACGAATGCAGGATCAACGGTCGATGTGATCAACGCTGATTTGCAACCGGGGACTTATTTTGCCCAGGTTACCCCTGCGGGTGGGGCTAACAACCGCAACTACGATCTGAGCATGACCGGAACACCTATCACAAGTGCTCGAATGACTGCTACGATTGACCGAATTCAAGCACTGGATGGATTTGATCTTACTACTGCTGCTGACTTCTATGCAGGCATTAACATTGCTAATCAAAGATTTGTCAGTAGTCGTGTCTTCAACAATCAGAATGACATTCGCCCTAACTTAAGTGGCAGCCAGATAGTCGATTTTAATCAGAGGGAATTTTTTGTTTTTCTTCGCGTTCGAGAGGACGATTTTCCAGATAGTGATGATGTTGCTGATATCAGTCCTAACAGAGTAAGCGATTTCTTGACTCTGAGATACGATGTTGTATCAAAGCAATTGACAGAATTTTCTAATGGTCAGAATACTGGTATAGTCGTCGGGCGCGGAGATGGTAGTTCTATTACTCTTCGAGGAGACGGCAGAGCTGCTGGAAATTCACTCGATCGCGCCTCAATTGAATTCCGAGTCAACTACGAAACCTTCACCTCATCTTCTGCCACCAGTTTGAGTAGTGCGCCGTTTATTGCAGGCACTAACCGCAGCCAGACCATTACCGGGCAGAGCGCAGACGGCATTATTGACGGCAAAAATGGTCATGACACGCTCTATGGCATGGGTGGCAATGACATTCTAGTGGGCGGCAACGGCAGCGATCGCCTATATGGTGGCACTGGGAATGACCTTCTGTTTGGGGGTTTGGGGCGCGACACCCTCGAAGGCGGCAGAGGCAAAGATACCTTTGTGCTGGCTCCCAACACAGGCGTAGATGTCATCACAGACTATCGCTCCCGGATGGACAAAATTGGCTTGACCAGCGGCATTGTTTTTGAGGTGTTGAACATTACCCAGCGAGGAGAGAACGCCATTATTTCTCTGGGTGAGCAACGGCTGGCAGTACTCAAAGACGTAGCTGCAAACTCGTTGACAGCAGCAAATTTTGTGCAGGTCGATTTTGCAACGGTCAACGGTTCAAACGTTCCCTATTTAGTCGCATAGGTTCACGTAAATTCCCTTTTTCCAGGGTTCTGAAAAGACTGCTAGAGTGCCAGCCATTTTTCCGAACGCTGACCGAACGCTAGTCGAACGCTCATTTGATTAATTTAAGTTCGGTTGCATAGACACCCCTTCGTACCAACTTTAATCACTCAGGAGAATTCTCATGTTTGCCAAGACACTGACATCGATAAACCCCAAATGTCTGATTAATGTACTTATTCCAGCTTCGGCACTGATGGTTAGTTCACTGGTTACACATTCAGCGATCGCCAGCGATCTCAGTCGTGGCTGTGCATCGCTTGGCGGTACTTATCATGCTCTAGCAGAAGGGCAATCGATTTGCCTGTATAAAACGCCCAATCACAATGGCTCACTGGGGCTGTATTGCGACCAAAACCAGCAGTGCGATCGCCTGGTTTACACCACTCGCCCAGACGGTAGTCAAACTCTAGAATTTGTGCCCGTTGAGCCGCGTGAACAAATAGATGACTAACCCATCAAGAATGTTTGCATGACAAAACTACTGCCTACTCTTTGGAAGAATCAATGACAGTACAACCTTTTGGCTCAACCCAAGCAGAACAATTCGCCGAGCGGCTGCTAACCATTCTCAACAGCGGAGCATTAACGCTCATGACCTCAATCGGGCATCGTACCGAACTGTTTGACACAATGGCAGAGTTGCCACCTTCCACCAGTCAAGCCATTGCCGATGCTGCCGGATTGAATGAACGCTACGTCCGAGAGTGGCTGGGCGCTATGGTGACAGGACAATTCGTTACCTATAACCCAATCGACAAAACCTACACTCTACCTGCGGAACATGCGGCTTGCCTCACCAGAGCTGCAACCTCCGACAACATTGCCCCCTTTGCCCAATATATTCCGCTGTTGGGCAGCGTGGAAGAACAAATCATTCACTGCTTCTACAATGGCGGCGGCGTTCCCTACTCCGAGTTCAAGCGGTTCCATGCGGTGATGGCAGAAGACAGCGGACAAACCACCGTTTCTGCCCTGTTTGACCATGTGCTGCCGCTGATTCCCGGACTCACCAATGCTCTGGAACAAGGGATTGCAGTCCTGGATTTGGGTTGTGGGAGTGGCTATGCGCTGAACAAACTGGCGCGTGCCTTTCCCAACAGTCAATTTACGGGATACGACTTCTCGGAGGAGGCGATCGCCCATGCTAAGGGAGAAGCCCAACTGCGAAAATTGAGCAACATTCAGTTTCAGGTGAAGGATGCTGCCACTCTGGATGAACGCGATCGCTACGACCTGATTACAACCTTCGATGCCATTCATGATCAGGCAAAACCTGATATTGTGCTGCGGAATATCTACCATGCGCTGCGATCGGATGGGGTTTATCTAATGCAGGATATCCATGCTGCATCGGATGTCGGTGGCAATCTGGATCATCCGGCTGCTCCGTTGCTCTACACGTTGTCCTGTATGCATTGTATGACCGTGTCGCTCGCCCATGGCGGCATGGGATTAGGCGCAATGTGGGGACAGGAGCAGGCACTACACATGCTCAAAGACGCAGGGTTTACCCAGGTTGAAGTCAAACGGCTGGCACACGACTTCCAAAACGATTACTACATCGTTCGCAAGAACTAAATGCAGAATTCACAGTACCATGTGCAAGCTTTGTGCCATTGCAGCGCGATTCAATCACTCTGATAGCGGAAATGTATTTGTCCTAAATCTCAATCAATTTGCGATCACCCTTGAAGACAAACCCCCTCAAACGAAACCATCCACTCTTGTTCCAAATTCTAATCAGGAGAACTCTGATGAAACTCACAACAAAGACCAGTGAATATCATCGGCTGGAATTTATGCTCAGTTCAAAACCGCAGACGCGATTTCAGCCATTGCAGTGGTTAAAGCAATTTGGAGATGTACTCATCGCAATTCTTGCTACAAATGAAGACCCTATTGTCAGACAAATTTGTACCAGATCCGGCGAAACCTACTGGAAAATCTATGACCCTATGAGCCATAGAGTCATTTATTGCAGCAGCGAAAACGAGGTGCGAGGTTGGTTCGATCGTCGCTACTATTCGCGGTAATTGCTGCCAGAAAGCCAAACCATGTCCCAGCGCGATTTTTATGATGCTGCCTCAAGAAGTTGACGGGAACGCCTGTTTGCAGCCCAGCCCAATCATTGATTGGCAACACCCGCACATTTTGAAACTAGCACAGGAGCTTTCATCCAAGTATTCCTCATCAGAGGCGATCGCCCAAGCTTGTTTTGAATGGGTGCGCGATCAGATTTACCACAGCGTGGATTACCAGATGAATCCCGTCACCTGTCGAGCATCCGATGTTTTGAAATACAAGACAGGCTACTGCTATGCCAAAAGCCATTTGTTAGCCGCGTTACTCAGAGCCAATGGCATTCCTGCTGGATTTTGCTACCAGCGATTGAGCATTGACGGTGAAGGTGCGCCCTACTGCCTGCACGGATTGAATGCCGTTTACTTGCCCAAAACAGGATGGTATCGGATTGATGCAAGGGGAAATCGATCGGACATCAACGCTCAGTTTACGCCTCCGATCGAGCAGTTAGCCTATTCCGCTCGACTGCCAGGAGAAGTTGATTCACAAACTATTTGGACAGAGCCGCTTCCACTCGTGGTATCAGCCCTGCAAGCTCATACCCAATGGGATGAAATGCTTGGTTATCTCCCAGACTTGCTTCTTGACCTCTAGCGATTCAAAAAACGATCGCGCTTCGTTCTAGGAATTCTTCGCTTTTTATTCTCTGGTACTGCTCTTGCTGTGATGCAGGTGCAGTGCTGGAACAGTGCGGGCAATTTTGCTGAATAAGAGTGCGATCGCCAAATCTATCTCAAACTACACCCAAAAGGAGAACTTTCCAATGGCACGCTTTGTTTCTGATGTAGAACCAAACAATAGTTTCAGCCAACCCAACAATATTGGCAATCCAATTGGTGGCATTGTCATTCAAAATGGCAATCTCAGCATCAATGATTTGTCTGATACCTATCTGATGATTGTCGATCGCCCCACCAAATTTGAAGCTCTGCTCACGCCCAAAACTGGCTCGATTCAAATGAAGCTGTTTGACGGCAACAATAAGGAATTATTACTGACTCGTAGTAGCTCAAGCGCACAACTCCTGGAATCTGAAAACTTACAGCCCGGAGCCTACTTTTTGCAAGCTTCAATTCCTGGAGGTCGCATTAGTCAGGGAAGTTATTCGCTGAGCATCAACGGCAACGCAGTGACTTCAGCACAAGCAAACTTTATCATTGAGCGGATTACAGCGATCGACAAATTTGATGGAGACGGTGATAAAGCTGACTTTTACGTCACTTTCATCGATGATGATGGTAATAGTCCTAATATCAAGACTCGTACCATTGAGAATAACGACGATGCTCGTCCTAACTTTGTAATTACAAGAAGTGTTCCAATTGATGAAAGGATTTATTTTGGAAGAATTCGAGTCGATGAAGAAGACTTTAAACGTTTTTTTGATGATGATACTGCTGATCTTGTACCTGGAATTGATTTTGAAGCTGGTGGAGATGATTTTGAAGCTGGTGGGAGGCATGACACTCTGCTAGGTGAAGTAAGGTCATTGGGAGGGACTTTTAGAGGTCGCTTTGGGGAACTGATTGTTACTCGTGGAGATCGGCAAGGTCGAAGAGCCGAGATTGCGTACCGTGTAGACTACCAAACCTTCACCTCATCCTCTTCACCTCGCCTCTTTTCTGCCCCGATGACAATTGGTACGGGTGAAACCATCGTTGGACGCAATATCGGCGGTATTGTAGCGGGTAATAAGCAAAACAACGACATCACAGGTCTCGGCGGCAACGATGTGATTGTAGGCGGCGCAGGGCGAGATACTGTCAATGGCGGCACGGGGAATGACATCACCTTTGGCGATATGGGGATGGACACGCACATTGGTGGCAGAGGGCGCGATGTGTTTGTGATGGATCTCGACCCTAAAAGCATGGATGTGGTCAAAGATTTTCAACTGAGGCGCGATCGCATCGGTCTATCGTTCGGTCTCAACTACGAAGCACTTTCCCTGGTAGGGCGACGGCAGGGTACAGCCGTGAAATTGGGCAATGATGTGTTAGCTGTGTTGCAAAATGTGCGCCCCAATCAACTCACGGCAGCACACTTTACCACCATTGATTTTGCCACCGTTAAAGGCGTTGAGGTGCCCTATTTGGTAGGGCAATAGCACGTTTACATTTCAGCCTTTGTCCTGATTTTGATCACTTCTGTTCACGTTTCATATTCACAAATTGTGGAATGTTATGGCACACACTCCTCTCTTTCAGATGTTCACTCGCGTCTTACAGAAAGCGCGATCGCAAGCACACACAACAGATTGTTCTACGGCTTCTGCTAGTTCTCCGCTGAAACGGCGACGCTTCCTGAAGTTGACCGCATTGGCAGGGGGGACAACTTTTGCCAGCACCATTTTACCGCGATCGCTGCAAGCCTGGAATGACTCTAGTCCCGCGATCGCCATTATTGGTGGTGGGCTAGCTGGATTGAATGCTGCCTATCACCTTAAGAAGGTAGGCTTGACTGCAACTGTCTACGAAGCTAAACCACGAGTCGGAGGACGAATTCAATCGATCGTCGGAGCCATCAGTCCTGGCTTAGTTAACGATCTGGGTGGCTGTTTTATTAACTCCGATCATGCGGATATGTTGGCGCTAGCTGAGGAATTTGGGGTACGTCTATTTAATCGTGCTGACGATGCTGCTCAATCCTCTTTTCCCAAAACGGCGTACTGGCTGGATGGAAAGGCAAGATCAGAAGCTGAAATTGCTGAAAATCTCTATCCACTGGCGCAGCAAATTGCTCAAGATGTTGCCCTGCTCGATGAGGATTTTGATCAACACGCTCCACGTCTGGATCAACTCTCCGTCACAGACTACCTCAATCTCCACACTGACAAAATTCCGCAACCATTTATTCGCACGTTGATTGAACTCACGATTCGCACAGAATACGGTGTTGAACCGGAGGAATCTTCTGCGCTGCAACTTCTCTTCAACTTACCGACTGTCGATGGTAATGAGGCAGAACCAATTAGCAGCGACGAAGTGTTTCTGGTGGAAGGTGGCAGCAGCAATATTATCGATCGCCTTGCCCAGGAACTTTCTGGACAAATTCAAACGAATAAGCGATTGACAGAGCTAGCCGCTCAGGAAACAGGATTTCGGCTCACGTTTGCTGATCGCTCAGTTATTACTGCTGATTATGTGATTGTAGCAATTCCGTTTCCGGTGTTACGGCAGGTTCAGCTTCGCGTTGAATTGCCAGAAACGCTAAAACGCTTCATTCACGAAGTCAATCTCGGATCAAATGAAAAGATGCTGGCAGGATTTCGCACAAAGGTGTGGCAACAAGACAACGGCTTTATTGGAGAAGCCTGGAGCGATTTTGGTTTCTGTGCGGCTTGGGAAGATACACAACGCCAGACTGATCAAGTGGAGGGAGTGTTGACCTTTTTCTTAGGTGGTGAGGAAGTAATCTCCTCACTGACAGGTCGTGCTGATTGGCATGGCAAACAATTTGTCGAGCGAACAAACACCATAATTCCCGGCTTGAAGGATGCTGCTGGCGATCGCTTCCTTCGTACAAACTGGACACAAGATCCGCTCGTGCGCGGCGGTTACACCACTTTTAAGCCCGGACAATACACCGAATTTAGCGAGTGTTTGTACATCGAATCAGACGATCCCGACGAAGAACAAACTGTCCATGTTGGCAATCTTGTTTTTGCAGGTGAGCATCTCAGCGATGAATTCTACGGCTTTATGAATGGAGCGGCTCAAACCGGACGACTGGCAGCAGATGTAATCGTTAGGCGCATCTATGCCTCTTCTTAGTTTTCGACTCTACATCATAGTTCCACTCATGAGGTCACTCCATGTCTGTTGGATCTCGGATATTGCGATCGCTCCATGATCGATACGTCATGGCTCATCTGGCTCACTCTCATTCCATTCTCAAACGTGCTTGCTGGAAAAGCTATTACTGTCTACCCATTAATCCCTCAAAAGGAGACTCAAATGAACCTTAACCTTCGACCAAAACATACACTGTTTGTAGCAACCTTGTTGTTAACACTTGGACTTCGTGATCAACCGATCGCGCTTTCCCAGGCTGCCCCTTCTCATACCTCTAGTCATGAGCAAATATCTCATGAGAGTATAAATTCAGTTCCTTTGTTCAACAACTTAGGGAACTATCATTTCCCGATCTCTACTACCAATCCTCAGGCTCAGCAATACTTTAACCAGGGGCTTATCCTGGCGTATGGCTTTAACCATGCCGAAGCACTGCGATCGTTCCAACAAGCAGCTACCCTCGATCCCAATTGCGCTATCTGCTATTGGGGCGTGGCATATGTGCTGGGTCCTCATATCAATGCTGCAATGGAGGAGGATGCGATTCCAACCGCATGGGAAGCAATTCAAAAGGCGATCGCTCTAAGTCAACATGCCAGTGACAAAGAGCGAGCCTACATTAATGCTCTCGCTGCTCGTTACACGGCTGATCCTGTTGAAGATCGCTCTCCCCTCGACCTTGCCTATGCTAACGCTATGCGCGAGGTTTCCCAACGCTATCCAGATGATCTCGATGCAGTGACGCTATATGCTGAAGCCTTGATGGACACCACTCCCTGGGATTATTGGGAAGCAGACGGCACACCAAAACCGGAAGGCGCAGAGATTATTGCAACGCTAGAGTCTGTGCTGGAACGCAATCCCGATCATCCAGGGGCACTACATCTTTACATCCATGCTGTTGAAGCAGAACGTCCACAACTGGCTGCCGAAGCTGCCGATCGCCTCCGGGCATTGAATATCCAGACCGGACATCTGGTTCACATGCCGTCGCACATCTACATCCGCGTTGGACGCTATCACGATGCAGTCGCTGCTAATCAGGAAGCGGCAGCGACGGATGCTCACTACGCTCATCAACACCACCCCGAAGGCACCTACCGCGTTGCCTACATGCCGCACAACTACCACTTCCTCTGGTTTGCTGCTGTCATGGCAGGTCAGAAAGAAGTGGCACTGCAAGCTGCACGCCAAACCGCTGATCTCGTTGATCAATCCCTAATTAAGGAACCCGGTTACGGCACTTTGCAACACTATGCGGTTGTTCCACTCTATACCTGGATTAAATTTGGTATGTGGGACAAAATTTTGGCAGAACCTGCCCCGAATACCGAGCTGGTCTACCCAACTGGCGTTTGGCACTTTGCACGGGGTATGGCGTTCACTGCACAAGGACAACAGCAAGCCGCTTCCCAGGAGTTGGAAAAACTGAGGGCGATCGCAGCCGACCCTGCCTTGGAGGGCGTCACAATTTGGGATATCAACACGACAGCCCATTTGTTGGAAATTGCAACTGAGGTTCTGGCAGGCGAACTAGCAGCCGCTCAAGGCAACTGGGAGGAGGCGATCGCCCATTTAGAGAAGGGTGTGGAGCTAGAAGACAGTCTCAATTATGACGAACCTTCTCCCTGGTATGCGCCGGTACGTCAAATGCTCGGAGCTGTGTTGCTACAAGCCGGTCGCCCTACGGAAGCGGAGCAAGTCTACCGGGAAGATTTAGCCCTCTATCCAGAAAATGGCTGGTCGCTGTATGGTTTAGCCCAAAGCCTGCAAGCACAAGGTAAGCTTCAAGAGGCAGAACAAGTCCAGAGCCAGTTTGAGCAAGCTTGGCAACATGCAGATGTTTCGATTACTGCCTCACGGCTGTAAGTAAAGCACCTGTCGGTTTTGGTTAATAGCATTGATCAAGACCGACAGTATCTGTAACTCAAACTTCAGATGGGGGACGATCGCCATGAAGATACAGTTCACGAAGCAGGCAGGCAAACAGGACTGGATGGAGTGCATTCGCGATGATGGCACGTCTACTCGTTGTCCAATGCCAAAGCAAGGCATCCTGCCTCACGATTTTATTCACTATGTGGTTGAAGACACGCTCAATCTCAAACGCGGGTTCTACGGCATCTTAGCAATGGGCGTTGGCTTTCCTCAATCGGCTCCCCCTTGGGATGCTGCCGAGTTTGAAGTCGGTGATTTAACCGAAGCACTACAAGCAGAATCGTTAGTGGAATGCTTCCAGTCCGAAATGTGAAACAGCTTTCAAACAAGTGAAAGTTTTTGGGAGATTCTGCAAATTACCTGCAATCAGCGCGGTGTTCTTGCTCCAGATTTCATTACCATTGACGATCTGCAACAGGTGCGATCGCGCTTACAAAGCTATACCAAACAATGGAACGCACTAGCGATTGGCGAAAGCTTGGTTTTTGAGTTTTAGATAGGAGCGATCGAAACTGATTCAGCAGTTGTTTTGGCAGGCTTTACCAAAATTATACAAATTTAGGATCGATGAAGTATGAGTGTCCCGAAGTTGATTTATCTGGGCTTAGCCATTTTAGGACTGGTACTACCTTGGTACCACAATTGGCAATTCTTTAGCACTGGCAGTTTGATTGATTTTATAAATGCAAGTTCAGCCAATCTTGCTGCAAAATCCGTCAGCTTAGACCTGTTTATTACTACTCTGTCAGGTTCGATATGGATGTATGTAGAATCTAAACGAGTGGGAATCAAGCTCGTATGGCTATACATACTCCTTGGCTTTCTGATTGCCTTTGCCTTTGCGTTTCCGCTCTTCTTATTTTTGCGAGAAGCAGAGCTAGAGAAAACAATTGAGCTGGGGCAATAAACTTTGAATTAAAACCAATACAAGGGATTGAATTGGGTGCCAGTACTCTGTCAAAAATTGCTCAAACTATTTACTATGTCGGTAAGAGTTGAAGTCGTTCCCTACTGTCAAGCATGGCCTGATGCATTTGAGATAGAAGCACAGCGCATCGTGACGGCATTAGACGAAAATGTAGTGGCAGTTTATCACATTGGTAGCACTGCTATCCCCAATATCTACGCTAAACCCATCATCGATTTGCTGGTTGTAGTTCACGACATTACACAAGTTGATGAACAAATTGAGGCAATGGAAGCATTAGGCTACGAAGCTTTGGTCGAATTTGGCATTCCCGGTCGGCGTTACTTCCGCAAAAATAATGAGCTAGGTGTGAGAACACATCATGTGCATACGTTTGAATCCAATTCCTCGGAAATAGAGCGGCATTTGGCGTTTCGAGATTACATGATTGCTCATCCTGAAGATGCTCATCAATATAGTGAACTTAAACGCGAATTGGTGAAGAATCTGCACTGGAGCGACATTGAAGGCTACATGGATGGCAAAAACGAGTTCATTAAAGAGATGGAGCAACGTGCGATCGCCTGGAGAAGATCTCGCTTACTGAAGAATCCAACCTAGAGGTCATTTGGTATGAGGGAGCCTAATCACGAGTTTGATAGCTCTGCCCTGCAAACCCTCGCTGATTGATAGGAGAACTGATTGTGCCTACGGTTCAAGATACTGCTTATCCTCGTCTCAGAACGAATTTGTCGCGGAAGGAATTAGATTCGATTTACACGCCCAACGGGGATGAACTGAGTCTGGCAAAGCGGATCACCAGAGGGAGAGTGGCAAACCTGGGATTTCTGATTTTGCTGAAAGTTTTTCAACGACTGGGCTACCCAGTTTTCTTATCAGACGTGCCCGCCGCCATTATCAGTCACATTGTTGCCGTCAGTCGGCTTTCTGCATCCAGTCAGGAGTTGCTCAACTATGACCAGTCTAAAACTCGTAAGCGTCATGCGCTCGTGATCCGCGAGTATTTGAGCTTGCAACCGTACAAAGCGGCGGCTCAACAAACGGCACAAGCAGCCATGGAATTCGCAATCTTGAGTAAACACGATTTGGTCGATTTGATTAACATTGCGATCGAAGAACTGGTACGCCAACGCTACGAGCTACCCGGTTTTACCACCCTAGAGCGGTTAGCCCGTCGCACTCGTGCTGCTGCCAACCAGACTCTGTTTAATCAGTTCACTCAGAATTTGAACCTCAGCGAAAAAGCCCAAATCGACGCACTGTTTCAAGTCGATGAAGAAACCCAAATCTCTGCCTGGAACAGGCTCAAGCAAGAGCCAGGAAAGCCCAGCGCAACGCATTTGGTCGGGTTGGTTAAACACCTTGAATGGCTGAAACCCTTGCAACTCGGAACTGCACTGCTCGTCAATCTCCCCGAAGTCAAGCTGAAACACTTTGCCGATGAAGCACTGCAACTGGATGCAGGGCGCATGAAACAACTGGAAAGCCGGAAACGCTATACTCTGGCAGCGATTCTCCTCAAGATGCAGTATGCCCAGACTTTAGATGATTTGAGCGAAATGTTGATTCGGCGAATGCAACAAATGCATCACAAAGGTAAAGAAGCCCTTGCAGCCTATCGCCTGAAAGCCCAGTCCACGGCTGATGCTCTGATCACCATTCTGCGTGATATTGTGCTTGCCTTGAGCGATGAAGGCAGCCGGGCACAAAAATTTGAGGCGACGGCTCAACTCATTAAGGATCGCGCCCAAACGATTCTCGAACAATGTGAAACTTTGCTGAATTACACGGGGCACAACTACTACTCGTTTTTACAGGACTTCTACAAAGGTCAACGAGCCGGGCTGTTTCGTTTGTTAGCCGTGTTGCCCCTTCGCTCCAGCACTCAGGAACGATCGATCGAAGTCGCAATTCAGTTTTTACGAGATCATCAAGACACGCGCAGTGCCACACTCTCAACGGTGCTGGAGCAGCCCGATGAAAATAGTCCTGCTCCAAAGCTAGACCTCGACTGGATTCCACAGAACTGGTGGGCTTTAGTCACAGGACAGCGATCCCGCACGAATTACCCTAGAGAAATTCATCGTCGGCATTTTGAAGTCTGTGTGTTTTCTCAAATCATGCTGGAACTGAAATCGGGCGATCTCTATGTGGAGGGTAGCCATGAATTTGCGGACTATTACAGGCAATTGCTGGACTGGAAGATCTGTCAAAAAAGCTTGAAAGAGTACGGTTTACAGGTAAATCTACCAACAGAAACGACTGCTCTCATTGAACATACGCAACACTGGTTGAGCCAAACGGCACAGGACACTGACCAACGCTTTCCTGATAACGTAGACGTTGATTTTCACAAAAATAGATTAGTCATTCGCAAAGCTAAGAAGAAAGACCCCAAAGGACTGGCAGAATTGACAGCACTAATTACCCAAAGAATTCCCCCTGTCAATCTGCTCGATACCCTGATTGACACCGAGTTATGGCTCAACTGGACTCGCTGCTTCAAACCCAAATCCGGTCATGATGCGAAGTTGGAACACCCGATCGCCCGTTATCTTGCCAGCACCTTCTGCTATGGCTGCAATCTTGGCTCAACTCAAGCCGCTCGATCGCTGGAGAATTTTGACCGCAAACAGGTGGCTTACGTCAATCAGCGTCACATTGATGAAGCCAAATTGCTGGCGGCAAACACTGCCATTATCAACGCTTACAACCGCTTCAGCTTACCTAAGCACTGGGGCGATGGCAGTCGCGCCGCTGTCGATGGCACCAAGTGGGATATCTACGAAAACAACTTACTGGCGGAATACCATATCCGTTATGGGGGTTATGGCGGTATCGCTTACTATCATGTCTCTGACACCTACATCGCGCTGTTTAGTCATTTTATTCCCTGTGGGGTCTGGGAGGCAATTCATCTCCTCGATGGCTTACTCAATAATCAATCTGATATTCAACCTGATATTATTCATGGGGATACTCAAGCTCAAAGTGCTACGGTTTTCGCTTTAGCTTATTTGCTCGGTATCAAACTGATGCCCAGAATTCGCAATTGGAAGGATTTAAGCTTGTATCGTCCCAAGCGTTCTGCCAAGTATAAAAACATTGATAACTTATTCTCAGAAACCGTTAATTGGGAGTTGATTGAACTGTATTTGCCGGATATGCTTCGAGTCGCTTTGTCTGTAAAAGAGGGGAAGATTCGAGCTGCCACAATTTTGCGAAAACTGGGCACCAATAGCAGCAAAAACAGGCTTTATCAAGCCTTCCATGAGTTAGGCTGCGCGGTTCGCAGTGGATTTCTGCTGCAATACATTAATGATGCTGAACTAAGAGCGACCATTCAGGCAACCACCAATAAAAGTGAGGCATTTAATGGCTTTGCCAAGTGGTTATCGTTTGGCGGCAATGTCCTTTCAACCAATAATCGG
>NZ_JACJSA010000044.1 GCF_014697545.1 Oscillatoria sp. FACHB-1407
TAACGGTGCGTCAAGTTGGTTGGCAATGACTTGAAGCACGTGTCCTAAGAAGCGATTCAAGTCTGTTTCTGTTGCCAGTACATCAACTGTTTGTTTGAGTGTGTTGTTAGCCTTTGCCAGTTCTGCTGCTCGTTCTTGTTCAGCATGAATGCGTTCTTCAATTAGGCGATCGACCAGTTGCTTCCGGTGTAGTGCTGCCCCAATGCTCTCTGCTGCGGTCGTCAATACATCAATTTCCTGTTGGCTCCATTGACGAGGTGTGATGCAATCATCAAAGGCAACACAGCCAATGTAGCGTCCTTCAATAAAAACTGGAATCACACCAGTTGATTGAATATCAAGTTTCTTAAATTGTCGCCCAGTGACATCAGGTAAGTCATCAATAACTCGCCAGACAGATTGCCCATTGTACATCGGTTGAATCAGGACTTGATAGTCTTCGTTGTCCATGACATCTAAACCAACAGAACGGTGGGTGTTAATTCCTTCTGCGGTCCATTCATAGGCAACACAATGGCTTAAACGCGGTGTCGTTGGGGCAAGGCGTTCAATGTGTAACAACACACGACTCATATTTGCCACTTCCCCAACCGCTTGCAAAGCAGCAGGAATAGCAACATCTATATCTTCTGCTTCGAGTAGATCTTTCGTGACTTGGGCAACGACTGAAAGGAGGCGATCGCGTTGCTGCAACTCTTCATTGGCTTTCGCCAGTTCTGCGACTCGCGCCTGTTCTGTTCGTAGTAAAGCTTGTTGAGTTCGTTGTTGCTGGATAGCACTGCCAATACAATCAGCAGCAATCTTAAGCACAGACAATTCTGCCGAACTCCGCTGTTTTGCTTCGCGGCAATCGTCAAAGCCGAGTACACCCCAAAACTGATCCTCCACAAAAATAGGGACAGCATTCGTTGCCTTAACACCCACTTTTTCCAGGTCAACCCGAAGCTTTTCCGGTATCTCCCCTAATAGATAGCTAACCCCTTGTCCCTGAATAAACTGCTTGTACCATTCCTCTGAGTTCTCATAACTTCCCTGAGTTGCATCGGGATGAGAAAGTTGCGATGGAGTGTGAGCAGCATCCCATTCATACAAAACCCGCCAGTGGGGAAGCCGTTCAGAAGGAACATCAAAGTTCTCAAGCACTGCAATACGATCGGTGTCTATCGCTTCTCCAAGGATTTGTAAGGCAGTGTTGACTGCTTCGTCAAAGTTGGTGACTGTAGACAGAATATTTGCCGCAGTTGCTGTTGCCTCTAAAAGGCGATCGCGCTGCTGTAACTCTTCATTTACTTTTGCGAGTTCTGCGACTCGTGCTTGTTCTGCTTCCAGTAAAGCTTGTTGTGTTTCTCGAAGTTCAGTGATATCAATCTGAGTGCCCCACCCACTGACCGCATAGCCATCTCGGATGATACTAAATCCATTGTTGAGGAAGTATCGTTTCTGCCCAAAGCGATCGAACTCCACCGTTTCCTGATTTCTCATCTGATGCCCATTCCGGACAAACTGCTCCATCTGTATTGCATTCTCAGGAGCATCTGTAACATGCCAATCAGTCAATCGAGCACCAATCATCGCATCTGGTTGATCATGACCATACATTTGAGCAAAGGCAAGGTTATGCTCAACAACATGATATTGCTGATAAATCCGTTTAACTTGCTCTTCTACAGGAAGATCAATTGGAATGGGTTGTTCATACTCCACTCGAAAAATTCCTTCGCTAGCAAGTTCCATCAGTTGGCGGTATCGCTGTTCCGACTCTGTTAGGCGATTGAGGGTTTGTTGCAGTTCAGCGTTAATTCGTTCAAGTTCTTGCGATCGCTTTTGTTCTGCTTCCAATAAAGCTTGCTGAGTTTCCCGTAGCTCACTAATGTCAAGTTGGGTTCCCCAGCCACCGATGAGGTGTCCATCTTCAACAATTCCAATAACGTTATTGAGAAAATAGCACCGCTTTCCTTTGGGGGTGATTTCTTCTGATTCTGCCGCTCGGATGCAATAGCCGTTCTCAATGCACCAACGCAGAAATTCAAAATTTTTACCTGAAGTTAAAATGTGGGCATCACTCAGGCGCAAACCCGAAGCGGCATCAGTTGTCGGTAAGCCATACATCGCAGCATAGGCAGCATTTGCCTCAGCGACG
This sequence comes from Oscillatoria sp. FACHB-1407, assembly GCF_014697545.1. GTDB lineage: Bacteria > Cyanobacteriota > Cyanobacteriia > Elainellales > Elainellaceae > FACHB-1407. The sequence goes on from NZ_JACJSA010000044.1 coordinate 2,141, forward strand.
TAAAGGGAGTGACGAATTCGCTCCACTTGCTCATCAACGGTTAAGGCTATAGAAATAGGCTGGTCTAATTGCCATCGATAGATTCCTTCGCTGCTCAACTCAAACAGAGTCCGATAGCGGTGTTCTGATTCCGTGAGGTGTTCGAGCGTTTGCCGCAGTTCGGCATTGAGTTGTTCGAGTTCTTGCGAGTGCTTCGCAGCATTGCGTGTACGCTCTTGTTCGGCTTGTAGGAGAGCTTGTTGAGTGCGATCGCGCTCAATGGCACTACCAATACAATCAGCCGCAACCCTTAATATGGCTAATTCCCCCTCACTGCGCTGTTTTGCTTCGCGGCAGTCATCCATTCCCAGCACACCCCACCACTGACCTTCTACAAAAATGGGAACAAGGTGGGTAGACTTTATCCCGATCGCCATTTGAGTACTGCGAAAGGGTTCGAGCATCTCTTCAATGAGATAACTCATGATTTGCCCCTGGTGCAATCGCTCAAAAATCTCCGGAATCTCCTCAAAGCTGCCTTGAGCCGCTTTCTGATCAGCATACTGTGGAACTGTTCTCGATGAATTCCACTCATATTCCAACGCACGCCAGCCTGGAAACGCTGAATCGGGAGGTGAGGCAACCGTCTCATGAATATTGACACGATCGGTGTCTAAACTCTCACCCAAAATTTGCAGGGCTGTATTAACGGCTTGATCCAAAGGGGCGACCCTTGCGGTATCTGCGGAGCAGCGCGTCAGTAGAGCATTAACAGCTTGGGCAGTGGCTTCTAAGAGACGATATTCTATAGCAGAAACGCTGACGCGATCGGGCGGTTGGGTTGCCATTGCAAATTCTTTTGGTTTAAATCAATTACTCAGCAGATTCTTGAGGCAATTGCGAGAACATCGCTAATCAATCAAGAGGCTCTTCTTGAATGGCTGTTTCAGATAGGAAGACTTGCTGTCTATCTTTACAAATCTAACAGTGAAGAATTATCTCGCAACGCAAATCATCTACACTATCAATAAGATTTCTTTATGATAATTCTGATTCTCACATTGTTCGATCGATTTTTTCCAATTCTCAATCGCTCAAACTCATAGGGATGTTATCGTTAGACGCGAAATTCGAGCCGATTTGCAGTAGTCAATATGCGCGACTAAATCTTAAGCCTTTGTTCTAACTTATCAAAACATTCAATCGTTCCTGGTTGATTCCGTATCTATCTTCCACACTGAGGCATCAGCGAAGGCAAGCAGCAATGACTCTCCCTTCGTCCTTTTACCCATAACCAGGAAGCAAACTCTCATGACGATTCACAGCCTGTTAACGCCAGAGAACTCCACCGTCATCTTGATCGACCATCAACCGCAAATGACCTTTGGAGTCACTAGTATCGATCGCCAAACCCTGATTAACAACACTGTGGGTTTGGCAAAAGCAGCCAAAATTTTCAACGTGCCTACGATTCTCACCACCGTTGAAACCAAAAGCTTCAGTGGTTATATGTGGCCCCAACTGTTAGAACTCTTTCCCGACCAAACGCCGATCGAGCGCACTAGCATGAACTCCTGGGGAGATGCCAAATTTGTGGCAGAAGTCGAACGCATCGGGCGCAAAAAACTGGTTATGGCAGCCCTATGGACAGAAGTTTGTTTGGTATTTCCGGCAATTCAGGCAATGGAAGCAGGTTATGAAGTGTATGCCGTCGTTGATGCGTCTGGGGGAACCAGCCAAGTTGCTCATGATGCTGCCATTCAACGGATTGTTCAAGCTGGAGCAGTACCTGTGACCTGGCAACAAGTATTGCTAGAGTACCAGCGCGATTGGGCACATAGAGAAACCTACGATGCTGTTATGGGTTTAGTCAAGGAACACTCTGGTGCATACGGGGTGGGTGTGGAGTATGCCTACACGATGGTACATGGCGCACCTCCCAGTAATGAAAAAGTCCATGCCTTGACTCATGCGTAGTTAAAGCAGTAGTCATTCAAGTGAAGCAGCCATTAGTCATTAATCATTGGTCATTTGTACGGTTAATGGCTAATGGCTCATGACCAAATTGCGAAGGGCTAATTTCTATGTTGAAAGAATCACTCATTGGCACTGATGAAGAAAGCGATCAGGTGACTGCCGTTATTTCCCATCTCATTCGATCGGGGCGGGAGCAGGGATATGAGGAATGGCTGCACGGCATTACCCAGGCAGCGCAGAAATTTAAAGGGCATTTGGGAATTAGCGTGATTCGACCCCGCGAGCATGTTCATCCTGAGTATGTAGTAATTGTTCGATTTGATCACTATCACCATCTCAAACAGTGGATGGAGTCAGATGTGCGGCGCGAATGGGTGGAACGATTACAGCCTTTGGTTGAAAAGCCAGAAGCCATACAAACGCTGACAGGCTTAGAAACCTGGTTCACACTCTCTGACAAACCGTTAAAACCCCCACCTCCCCGTTACAAGATGTTTCTGGTGACATGGCTGGGAGTTTTCATTACTTTGGCAATTCTCAGTCGTTTACTAGCACCGTTATTGTCCAGGCTGCCTCTACTACTCAGCCAGTTGATCATCACTGGATTGGTCGTCTGTTGTCTCACTTACCTGCTGATGCCGCAACTCACAAAGCTGTTTCGCAAATGGCTATACCCACAGCTTTAACCAATTTAGGAATAGCTGACACATCAATCAATTACCTTTTGCTTTAACAAATACACGCAGTTGTGGAGAAAGCATGGTTTTAGTGAAACCATCGGAAATCCTTGTACCCTTCCGGAGTAAATCATTATGTTGGATCTATCAACCGACACAACAACTAAACGCTTTTCTTCCAGTTCTTTGGGACTAGTGGCAATCTTGTTTACTGTCCTGTTTTGGGCGATCGCCGCTAATGTTGCCTACGATTTGTTCACTGCTGGAGTCAACCCCCTGGAGCTAGCTGGGGCCAGTGCCATGATTGCTACCTTTGGGCTAGCCATTTTACACAGCTTCTTTGGGCGTGGACAAACTCAAAAAATGCACTGGAAACAATTTGTCCTGGGATTGGTACTCGTCTGTTTAATTGGTGCCGATTACATCGCTATTCAGCAACTTCCTGTTGCGATCGCAATTGTGCTGCTATTTACGGCTCCAATTTTGGTGGTTTTGTGGACATCCTTTGCTTCGCGCCATGCCCCATCTCGACTAGTTGCCATTGCTTTGATTCTCTCGATGACTGGAGTTGTTTTAGTCTCCAAGCTTCTGGAAAGTAATCTGGATCAGGTCAATTGGTTTGGCATTGGAGTTGGGCTAACAACGGCAATCTTCTTTGCGGCTTACATTGTTTTAAGTGAGCAACTGAGTGGTTCAGGAGCAGCGATCGACATTCTTTTAAAAACCTATGCAGTAGCAAGTTTGTTCTGGTTAGCCTATCTGTTCACACAGGGATTGCCATTGATGTTGCTGACACCAGACAATTTCCCCAAAGTACTGTTTGTCGGCATCGCTGGCAACCTGATGCCTTACTTACTGTTTCTTTGGAGCATTCAACGAGTTCAAGCAGAACGAGCAGCGATCGTTGCCACATTAGAGCCATTTGTAGCCGCAATTTTGGCATGGACATGGTTTAGTCAAACCCTGACGATCCTGCAAATCATTGGGGGAGTCTTGATCATTGTTGCAGTCACTACCTTGCAACTAAAATCCGCTCCACCAGACCAGATTCATTCTTAGCTCGTTGGTCGAGGAGCAAAGCTTTCAACTTTCTCTCAACCATCCTACTAACATCACTTGCGGCTTGCATTGAGTAGACGCTTCATCTTCCCTATCAGGAGTTTAATATATGACAACCAATATCCTGAACAACACTCAAGCGGATCTGATTCTGTTTAACGGACGAATTGCAACTCAAGACGATCGCCGCTCTTTTGCTGAAGCCGTTGCCATCAAAGGCGATCGCTTTCTGGTGGTCGGGACTGAAAAAGAAGTGATGGCAACGAGAGGTGATCAGACACAAGTGATTGATCTACGTCATCGCACCGTCATTCCCGGATTAAACGACTCTCACCTGCACTTAATTCGGGGTGGACTCAACTACAACCTGGAACTGCGCTGGGATGGCGTTCCATCCCTTGCCGATGGCTTACGAATGCTGAAAGAGCAGGCAGAGCGGACTCCAAGCCCGCAATGGGTTCGCGTCGTGGGCGGTTGGTCAGAGTTTCAATTTGCCGAACGACGGTTGCCCACACTGGAAGAGATTAACCAGGCTGCACCTGATACACCTGTGTTTGTGCTGCATTTGTACGATCGCGCTCTACTCAATCGGGCAGCGTTGAAAACTGTGGGCTACACCAAAGATACCCCCCAACCCATCGGTGGTGAAATTCAACGAGATAGCAATGGCAACCCTACCGGAATGCTGATTGCCCGTCCTAATGCCATGATTCTCTATGCAACCCTGGCACAAGGGCCGAAGTTACCCTATGAGTATCAAGTCAACTCCACGCGCCACTTCATGCGCGAGATGAATCGGTTGGGCATTACCAGTGCGATCGATGCGGGGGGTGGCTTTCAGAATTATCCGGAAGACTATCAGGTGATTGAAGACTTGCACAAACAGGGACTACTCACCGTCCGCGTTGCCTACAATCTATTCACCCAGCACCCCAAACAAGAACGGGAGGATTTTGCCAACTGGGTCACACTGACCAAACCGGGTAATGGAGATGACCTCTACCGAATGAATGGGGCAGGCGAAATGCTTGTCTTTTCTGCCGCTGACTTTGAGGACTTCCTGGAACCCCGTCCAGATTTGGCAGAATCACTGGAGACCGAATTAACAGGGGTTGTGTCACTGTTGGCAGAAAACCATTGGTCATTCCGGTTACACGCTACCTATGATGAGTCAATCGATCGCTTCTTAAACGTCTTTGAGGAAGTGAATCGGGAGATTCCCTTTAATGGCCTGCACTGGTTCTTTGATCATGCCGAAACCATCAGCGATCGCAATATTGAACGAGTCAAAGCGTTAGGGGGTGGTATTGCTGTACAACATCGCATGGCATTTCAAGGGGATTATTTTATCGATCGCTACGGCAAACAAGCGGCTGAACGCACCCCCCCGATCGCTCGCATGTTGGAACTGGATGTACCAGTTGGAGCCGGGACGGATGCCACTCGTGTTGCCAGCTATAATCCCTTCGTCTCCCTCTACTGGATGGTGAGCGGTAAGACCGTTGGTGGCACGACTCTATATCCCGAAGCAAATCGGCTCGCTCGCATGGAAGCGTTGCGGCTCTATACCGTGGGCAGCAGTTGGTTTTCGTCAGAAGAAGGCAAGAAAGGGGCGATCGTTCCCGGTCAACTGGCAGACTTAGCTGTCCTAACTGATGATTACTTTTCCATCTCAGAAGAGCGAATAAAAAGTCTGGAGTCGGTACTGACGATTGTCGGTGGCAAGGTGGTTTATGCCACTAAAGAGTTCAAAGACTTCGATCCACCCTCCGTTCCTGTACTGCCTGAGTGGTCACCGATCGCAACCTACGGAGGTTATTATTCTCGCCCACCCGTCACGGTTGGTGCGCTGGCTTCCCATATCTGCACCGCAATCTGTGCTTGGTTTCATCAGCCTGCTCACAAATCTAACTGCCGCACTGGAGAAACAGCATTAAATACAACGGGTTCCCTCTCTAGCTTTTGGAGTGGAACGGGATGTGATTGTTTTGCGTTTTAAGGCGAAAGGGACAAGCGAAAGGCGAATGAATGAATCGCCATATTTCTCCTTTTCCCAATTCTCTCAACCCCCTTTGTCTTTCTCTCCCTTTCCCCGATTGAACTATAGGAGCTGTCAAATGGCAGGATTTGTCAAAGATATTGGTATGGCGTTATTAGGAGGCTGGATTGTTGGCGTGATTTTTGCTGGCATGAAACTCATTCCTCCTGTGCCGCCACTGTTGGGATTAATTGGAGCCGCAGGAGTATTGATTGGTGGCTTTTGCTATGAACTGATTGTCAAATTTGTGTTCAAATCTTAGTCGGGATCGATGTATGCAAGTTTACAACGTCTCCCAATACCTTCCTCCATTAGTAAGCGGTTTCGCCGCGTGGGGACTTTTAAGTCTACGACTAGCTTGGGGAACCGCCTTAATCCAACATGGCTGGCTTAAGGTAAAACATCCACTCGATTGGATGGATATTGAAGCCAGAAAGCATTCAGGATTTCCTGGCTACCTGCAAGCGATCGCCGCTTTTACAATATTTTTGGGTGGAATTGCCATGATGGTTGGATTATTCACTCCTATCGCGGCGAGTACGCTAGCAGGGATGATGGCAGTTGCCCTCCTCCTACACCTGATGAACGGACTGCCATTTATTAAGCAAATCCCCGATGCACCCGGAGACTCTTACGAAGCATCGCTAGTCTATCTGGCGATTGCCCTGCTATTTCTGCTGGTAGGTGCTGGTAATCTCTCATTGGACGCTTTGTTGTTCTACCCCCATTAACTGCATGGCAATTGCTCAGCCAACCCCCTCTTCTGCATGGGCACCGCTCCGGCAACCGCTGTTTCGGGCACTGTGGATTGCTGCGATCGCATCCAACATCGGCACCTGGATGCAGAATGTGGGAGCCGCTTGGTTAATGACTTCATTAACCCCATCGCCGCTGCTGGTTGCACTGCTGCAAGCCACAACCAGCCTTCCTGTGTTTCTGGTGGGATTGCCTGCTGGGGCGATCGCCGATATTGTCGATCGTCGCCAGCTATTGCTCTGGACTCAAGGCTGGATGCTGGTGGCAGCCGCCGGGCTCACTGTCCTATCCTGGTTAGATTTGGTCAATGCCTGGACACTTCTAGCCTTCACCTTTGCGTTGGGATTGGGGTCAGCGATGAACGCTCCCGTTTGGCAAGCCATTATCCCCGAATTGGTTCCCAAATCTGACCTGGCGGCAGCAGTCGCACTCAATGGAGTGGCATTTAACGCAGCCAGAGCGGTTGGGCCTGCAATCGCGGGATTGCTCGTTGCTGCCGCTGGACCCAGTGCCGTATTCCTGCTCAATGCGCTTTCATTCCTGGGTGTCATGGGTGTAATTTACCGCTGGCAGCGTCCGCCACGCACCAGCACGCTGCCAACTGAGCGAACCATCGGCGCGATTCGAGCCGGAGTTCGCTATTTGCGCCATGCCCCATCCCTACAAGCAGTATTAATTCGAGGTGGAGTGTTTATCTGCTGTGGTAGTGCATTGTGGGCTTTGTTGCCTGTTGTAGTGCGGCAGGAGTTGGGATTGGATGCCGTTCATTATGGAGTCTTGTTAGGCTGCATGGGGTTAGGAGCGGTGATTGGGGCAGCCCTCCTGCCTAAAATTCGCCAAATCTTCTCCCTCAACCACCAAATCATGGTGGCGACGATCATGTTTGCGATGGCTACAATTGCGCTGGCATATGTGCGAGAGTTTTGGGGGCTGTGCCTTTTCATGGTGGCAGCGGGCGTTGCCTGGGTAAATCTCCTGTCCGTTCTCAACGTTGCGGCTCAAACGGTTGTTCCCCAATGGGTGCAGGCACGCGCTCTGGGAATGTATCAGCTTGTGTTTCAGGGTGGCATGGCATTGAGCAGCATTTTTTGGGGCGCAATAGCAGCCCGAACCAGCATTGCGATCGCTCTGTTATTTGCTGGATTGGGACTCTTGGTAGGATTGACCGCCAGCGTTCGCTATCGCCTCAGATCTGGAGAACAGTTAGATCTCGCTCCCGCATTGCATTGGGCAGAGCCAACGGTGGTTGTCGAACTACGTCCGGATGATGGCCCGGTTTTGGTGACGTTGGAATATTACATCAACCCTGACGAAGCACAAGCATTTCGTCAGACAATGCAGATGCTGGGAGAAGTGCGGCAACGAGATGGAGCCATTTACTGGGGCGTGTGTTGTGATCTGGCAGATCCAAGCCGTTATTTAGAGACATTTGTGGTGGAATCCTGGTCAGAACATCTACGCCAGCACAATCGCGTCACCCATGCTGACCTGGAAATTGAACAACAAGTGCGATCGTTTCACTTGAGCAAGACACCCCCGAAAGTATCCCACCTCATCTACAACTACTAGAAGTGAGAAATCAATTTCTAGTAGTGGTTTAAATCTTTAATGTTTCATCTAACTTATCAATTTCATCAATCTTGACTGGTCAAAGTGACACAAACCAAGAGAATCAAATTAGTTCAGAATCACTGCCAGCTTCATCAATCCGTTTCTTAAGCAAATTCATTTGTGATTGAAATACCATTCAGGCAAACTCATGAAAAGCTTACGTCGTGCCATTCGTTTCTGGATGATTGCAAGTATTGTTGCCATTGCGATCGCGTTCGTCACACCGCTTAATCATTCAATCACTATTGCACAGGAGCCTATGTTTAGAGATCTCATCACTGGAGTTGCGATCGATGATCAACTCGATCCTCAAGCCAGAGCTATACTAGAAGCCGCCGCCCAATCGGGTGGGTTGCCTGCTGAATTTGACGCGAAACGCAGAGCTTTTGATGCTCTATTTGCCGATCTTGGTGGCACACCAGAAACTATCCACCAGATTGAAGATGCTTCTGTCCCTGGTCCAAATGGTGACATTCCCATCCGGATTTACCGTCCTAAAGCTGATAAGCTTCCAGTCATCATCTACACCCATGGCGGTGGTTTTGAGAAAGGAAGCCTTGATAGTCATGATCGTGCCCTCCGATTACTGGCAAATCGCTCAGGTTGCACCTTCGTTTCAGTAGCGTATCGCCTTACGCCTGAACACAAATTCCCAACCCAAACAGATGATGCCTTTGCTGTGTTGAATTGGGTCTATGACAATGCTGATACACTCAATGTTGATGGCGATCGCTTAGCCGTTGCTGGTGATAGCGTAGGTGGCAATTTAGCAGCAGTAAATGCAATTCGAGCGCGAGATGCCGGACGGGTGCAAGTGAGGTATCAAGCGTTGTTTTACCCCGTTACCGATGTCACCCTCAGTTCTGATTCGTGGCGATCGTTTGCCGAAGGTCCCTGGCTGACTCGTGACTACGAGATGAATGCCTTAAACAACCAATACTTACCTGCGGGGCATGATCCTAAAGATCCACTTGTTTCGCCCTTGTATGCCAACGTTCAAGACTTGCCACCTGCCTTTGTCGCCGATGCCCAATTTGATGGCTACCGCGACGAAGGACAGGCATATGCCGGAAAGCTGAAGGATGCAGGTATTCCAGTGATCGCCAAGGTTTACCCAGGTGTTATTCACGACTTCTTATTAATGACAGGCAAGTTAGATGTTTCCATGACTTTGGTTGAAGATGCAGCCTCAGCTCTGCGTGAGATTTTCAACACAACGAGCGCAGCTTAGGAAACTGTTAGGTCTGGGTACTCAAATCATCATTTTTTTATCACAATTGTAGGACTTGAGACAGGAGTAACACAAAAATGGTAGGGCGGAGCGGTCAATTTTCTCCTATGGCTGCTCCGTCTCTGTTTAAGTAGCGGCACTTCGCGTCAAGAATCACTGATGTAACCCAGGTAAGAACGGATTTGCGCGTCCAACTCCAGTAACGTAATTTCAGAACCCATCAGTTGAATATAAAATATAAAATAATTCACTTTTACTCCTTACTCTGCCACATCTCCTTTGAGCGTCCATGATTAGGAGCAACGGCAGTACCAATGCACTTCGAGCAGGATGATCTCTAGCAGTGTGAATCACCGATTTACAGCGACCAAATCTTAAGACTTAGTTCTAACTTATCAAAATATTCAATCATTCCTGGTTAATTTTTCCTCTATCTTTCATACTATATAGCAATCCTAAATCATTTGTGAAAACACAGAGAGGTGATTAGCTGCATTAGAACTTACATTCGCGATTGTTCATTCATCTATGGACGAACTAACTGAGTTTATCCAAAGCAATCCAGATCCACGTGAATTGAAACGGGCACTTGCGGTGCAAATGGTGTTACAAGAATACACCTACTTTGCAATCCGAGATGTCTTACAGGTATCTGTTGGTTTCATTAGTAAATGGAAGCAAGCCTATGAAATACAAGGTGTTGCTGGATTAGCGCTCGAGCATCAAGGTTCAGTCGGTTATCTCGATAACGAGCAACGACAAGCGGTGATTGATTGGCTTAAGGCAAAGAACTACTGGAATCTGAACGAACTACAGCAGCACCTTGAGGCGGTCTACGACGTGGTGTTTGCTTCCAAGCAGAGCTATTACGAGTTGTTTTCAGCCGCTGGTATTAGCTGGAAGAAGACTCAGAAGCGCAATCCGAAAGCAGACCCCCAAGCGGTAGAGAAAAAAACAGGAAATCACAGATTGGTTGGAACAACACCGTCACCAGATTAGTTCGGGTGAGTTAGTCGTCTTTTTTCAGGATGAATGTCATCTCCTGTGGGGAGATTTGTGCGGTTATGTCTGGGGCAAAACGAGCGAACGGATTGAAGTACCGATGAGCAATGAACGCCAGAAGCAGACCTACTATGGAGCCTTCAATATCTTGAGCCACAAGTTTTTCGTTCAGGCTTTCGAGCAAGGGAATTCTGAGTTCACCATTGCCTTCTTGCAAGCCCTGCTAGCGGAGTGTCCTGAATCCCGAATTGCTTTGATATGGGATGGAGCAAGCTATCATCGCTCTCAGGCTGTCAAAGACTATCTAGCCTCCGTAAATCAAGGGTTACAAGAGTCTGAGTGGAGGATTACTTGCATTCGCTTTGCCCCCAATGACCCTCGTCAAAACCCCGTTGAGGATATTTGGTTGCAGGCAAAGCGATTTATTCGAGAGTTCTATCATCTGTGCCAATCCTTCTCGACTGTGAAATGGTTATTTGAGTTTGTCACCCATCGTCAGACATTTAATTTTCCCAAGGCTTCTATGTACGGCCTATTTTCATGAATCATTTAGGATCGCTATAGAATAGACTTGCCTCCACATCCTTCAACTGCGTGTATGCCCTCCCCTTCCTCCAGATTCAAGGTTCTATCCAGGTTCAGAACACCACTCGTAATTGCAGCAGTAGCGATCGCCGTTCTAACAGTCCTGTTTCAAGTGGGTAAACAGTTTGAATGGACAGGCTTTGGGGAAGATGAGACAACCACAACAGTTAAATCGCCGGTCTCAGCTACACCCGATGCTAATGGATATGTTGAGAGGACGGTTACAATCACACCTCAATCGGGTAAAACGCTGTGGGACATCCTCAGTTTGATTGGAGTCCCTGCATCTTTAGCATTACTGGGGTGGTGGTTACAGAAGTTGCAAGAACAACGCTTAGCAAAACAGGCAGAGCAAGAAAAGGAGATAGCCCAGCAGGAGAAGGAGATTGCACAGGCTCATCAGAATGAAGAAGCATTGCAAGGTTTTATTGACTGGCTCTCTCAATTGCTGATTGAAAAGAACCTAATTGCGATCGCCACAAAGGTTCAAGATCAAATCAAGATTAGTAAAACTAGACTAGAACCAGATGTAACCACCCCAACAGCAGTAGTTAACCCGTTACCGAGTGCAGTTACCGAAGCAGAGCAGGAGCTGTTAGATGCCGCTAGAGATCTTATTAGAGCTAGAACCTTATCGATCTTCAGACGGCTAGGAGATGATTTAAAACATAAAGCAGCAGCTATCAAGTTTCTAGCAGATTCCAATGTGATTGAAAGGGTGGGGCTAGATCTGGGCGCGATTGATTTGAGTGGAATTGACCTGAGAGGAGCCAACCTGAGGAACATTAACTTGGAGAGAGCTAACCTCAGCCATGCCAATCTCAGCCATACAAACCTCAGCTATGCCTACCTCAGCCGTGCCAATCTCACTCATACTGTCCTCAACCATACTGACCTCACAGGTGCCAACTTCAGACTGACCAACCTCAGCAATACCAATCTCACAGGTGCTAACCTCACAGACGCCTACCTCAGAGAGACCGACCTCACAGGTGCCAACCTCACAGATGCCAAGCTTAGAAGTGCCCACTTTAGTGATGCTAACCTGAGTAATGCCAACCTGAGCAATGCCGACCTCAGCAAAGCTCATCTCCTCCATGCTCAAAATTTGACAATAATACAATTAAGAAGTGCTCTTCTCTGCCAAACTCGATTACCAGAGCAATACAGTGTACTCTGTGATTACGATTGTGAGAAGTTGAGATTGAAGGCATTATCAGAATTTAAAGAGCTTTGAGTAGGTTTTGAAAAAGTTGTTGAGAGGGGGAGATAGTGGGTAGTGACTAAATCAGGTGTTGAGTTGTGACTGAATTAATAGCAAGTTGAGGCAGCCAAAGAAGTTTCCCACAAAAGATGGATTGGGATGAAGTGGAGTGTTGAGTAGCCACTCAAACGAGGGATATTTTAATCTCAAGTTGAGATGTAACGTGTGCGGGAAGTAGTTTATAGCCCCACTCTAGCACCATCTCCGTGTCCTTCTGTGCGACCTTCTCCATCTCCTTCCCCACGTCCAACGATGCCCCCACTGGATCTCAATTGCTCTGACTTTAAAACTCAAGCAGAAGCCCAGCGGATGTTGAACCGCGATCGCCGTGACCCCCACAGGTTAGATGGCGATCGCGATGGCTTAGCTTGTGAGAGCTTACCTTGATGAGGGAGCAGAATTGGTTCCCACAACAGAGGTTGGGCTGCTTCTGAGGTGAGTTCAGGTTTCCGTTTTCAAAGCCATCTTTGGAACTAGGTAATCCTGCTGCCATTCGGGTCATCGAGGTAAATTGCCGCTCTGAATTTGAGCTTTCCACTCCGAATCAGACAACCGTTCATTGAGCGGTGTCATAAACTCAAAATGGCTTAGGACTGGACCCAGGTAAAGGGTGCGATCGCTCTGATCAGAATGTCATGGGGTCGCCCGTAGTGGCAGCAGTTTGTTACGACAACAGGGGATTGCTCTAACGAAAGCAGTCAGATTGATTTGTACAAGGACATTAAGTAAGGCATGGATGATGCAAAGAAGCCATTTGTAAATATGCCAAATACTTTCAGGAGATACAGGTGCTGATTCAACAATCATGGCGTTGAATAGACTCAGTAGTGTTCGTTACTCCCTGCCATGCCGCTTCGGATTCTCAGTTGGAATTGTCGCCGCGCGTCTGCATCAAACCCGTTATGGAAATATCTCCTTGAACTATCACCCGATATTGCTCTATTGCAGGAAGTCTCAGCACTTCCTACTGGGGTGTCCGAGTCCTACCAAGTGCGCTCAGTTGTACCGTTGACAAAAGCGGGTGGGCAGCAACGCTTCCATTCAGTAATGCTGGTACGTGGGGCGATCGCTGAGCCTGTTCTCCTTCGATCTGGAATTGAGTGGGTCGATACAGAACTTCAACGCTTTGCAGGTAACTTACTCTCATTTAGGGTTGCAGTAGATGGTTTTATGCCATTAACCGTTGTAGGGGTGTACTCGCCTCCCTGGCCTGTGGCACGAGATCGGCTGATTGGACAGGATCTGAGCCTGGTGAAGCTCACGCAAAACCCAGATGTTTGGGTTACAGACTTGCTCGTGGCAGCCCTTCGTCAGCGTAGTGAAGATGGATCTGAGTGGGTTGTGGCTGGTGACTTTAATGCCTGTGAGTCTTTTGATAGCTGGAAGGGTGGTCCGCGTGGCAACCGGGAGTGGCTCGATCGCATGGCAACAATCGGCTTCACAGATTGCTTGCGGCAATACCAGGGAGCACTGACACCAACGTACCGAAAACCGGGTACCCTCCTTCCTCACGCACAACTGGACTACTTGTTTGTAACTTCCGGTCTTACGGCAAAACTAAGGGCTTGTGCAACAGGTGATCTGGAGCGAGTGTATGGCTCTCAACTAAGTGATCATCTGCCAGTCATCGCAGACTTCTCAGAACCTGTACCTCAACAGATTCAGGTCTAAACTAGTAGAGGCGATCGCCGCTGAGTCGATGCTCACTGGAATCGGGGGATGAGTTATCTCAAGCTCGGTTGGAATTGGCTTCGTCTTGCCATTACCCTGCAATGGAAAATTCAGGTTTATCCGTTTCTCTCAAGCCTGCCTGACCCTCAACCTGCCATTGCATCCAAGCAACAACAGAATGATTCCTTTGAGCGTGAATTTACCGTCCTCAGCCGCTTTCCAGCTTCTTAGTTTTGTCAGTCGAGCAACCGTCACACCATTGACAAAGGCAGCGATCGCAGGCTTCTTGCCATGCTTCTTAAAGTAAGGGGCTGGGATAATCGTGAGTAGGTAGCAAGGAATAAACGTTCCCAGAGCCGCAATACACGCCCCTGAAAACCCTGCCACCAAAAAGCCAATAAACCCAGTCGTAATCACAACCGGACCTGGCGTAATCATTGCCACTGCTACTGCATCCAGAAACTGTTGAGCATCCAGCCACTGATAGTGCTTAACCACCCCACCATAAAGGAAAGGAACGATCGCTAACCCACTGCAAATACAAATGAACCCGCTGTACAAAAAAGGTGAAGATCTGCCAGAGCAAACCAGAAGAGGCAGAGGGTACAGATGCAATGATTGGTATCAAAGGTAAGCCGATGAGACTATTGAGCTTCTTATCTTTGAACCAGTTTTTAGGTGGTGTTGTGATCAACCAGGTGGGAATTTCTCCTGCTAGGATGAGTTTGACTCGTTCCGATTGCGTGATGATGGTCGAGACAGCATTCACCAGATAAATTGACCACAATAGCCAATCTGTGCCGATGGTCTTCTTTGTCAATTTGTAGGCACTTTGGGCAATGATACCAATGACGCAAGCTCCAACCCCGTAGAACACTGCTTGCATCCAACTCAGACCACCATAGTTGGTATAAGCACACCCAATGCCACAACCATCAAAAAGGAGGGCAGGACAAAGGCAACGCCAACGAGGGTAGACCCAAGAATGCCGTAATGAACGTAGCCCATGTAGAAGCCTAATTAGGCAGCAAGCGGACCCGGAGCAACCTGAGCTAGGGTTAATCCTTCTTGATAACTCGCCTCAGAAATCCACTGCCGCTCTTCAACCAAGTCGCGGTGCATGTAACCCACGAGGGCGATCGGACCACCAAACCCTAAACTGCCTAATTTGATTAAATAGAGTGTCAGTTGCCAGAGTGAGTATGGTGGCCTCGTGAGTTCGGATGGAGACTGTTCTTGTTTTTCTACGGCATCAGTCATGAGTTAAATCCCTACTCAATCCTCTAATTGGTTTGTTTCAGTTCACTAATCAATTTCTCAACGTGTTTGAGAATGGCATCGTGTGCTGCTGGCAAATTCTGGCTAGGTGGGGGTATGTCATCCCATCGAGCGATCGCCACTTGAGGAGCCAGATCACTCACATCACACCCCAGGGACACCACTCGAAAAGCCTCGACTATTTCCTCGCGAGTCACCCGTCGAGGCAGGTGGGTGAATACATGCCTTACTATCCCGCTTGGCACTCAGCATAAAGCCAAGGGTATTGCCCTCCGAATCGACTGCACGATAATAGATATTGCCACAAGCCCTTGATTTTGCTGTAAGTTGTGTCCACGCGCCCGGAGTCGTTTGTTGGCTTCAGGTAAGGTCGAATGCGTTTGTCGAGTTCCGGAGCATACTTCAACACCCAACGGTTGATGGTTGAGTGATCCACGTTCACTCCACGCTCAGCCATCATTTCCTCCAAATCCCGCAAACTCAGCGAGTAGCGACAATACCACCGAACATTCAGCAGGATGATTTCTGGCAAAAAATGCCGCCACTGAGACAGGGATGAAGAAGACATAGAAAATCAGATGCAAGAGTTTAATCTATCACACCTTACTGTTGACCGATTTTCGCAACACAACCACGATTTTACCGCCTTCATGGTCTTGCCAAACCACACGACCGCAAATCTTGAAATGATCAATTTCACCTCAAGGCTTGACAATAAATGAAACCAGTTCAAGCAATAGAACACCGCGATACAACCGTGATGACGTATGAAAGAAGCTGAGTTCAAAGTCATTTTGGAGGATCTAACCTCCAAACAGCAGAAGGTGTTGCAGCGATTTTTGCGCGGCGAAACCGATGAAGCAATCGCCGATGCTTTATATCTAGAACCTTCTACCATTCGTCGCCATTTAGCCAACATTGGCAAAGCTTTCAAACTCAATAACAAAAACGGGCAGCACTATTCCTACCGAGAAGATTTGATTGACTTGTTTGCTCGTTTCCAACCAGAATTAGTCAGTCCAGAAGCGATGCGGGGTGGGCTTTTAAAGAATCCAGAGTTTCCAGGAAGTCCGTTATCTCTGGATTCGGCATTCTACGTCGAGCGGAGTCCGGAGGAGGAGCGATCGCTGCGAGAAATCATCAAACCGGGAGCACTGATCCGGATTCGCGCACCTCAGCGAATGGGCAAAACATCCTTGTTGAATCGCATCCTGACAGCAGCACAGTCGGCCGACATTACCATTGTTCGTATCAATCTGCGGCAGGCGGAACTTGCGGTTCTAGAAACACTCGATAGCTTTTTGCAGTGGTTTTGTTCTAATTTGAGTCGTCGTTTGAATCTGGCTGCCAATCTTGATGAATATTGGGATGCAGAGCGGTTTGGCAGCCTCAGTAGCTGCACGACATTTATGCAATCGGTCATTCTAGAAGCATTTCCGCAGGGGGTAGTTTTAGGTTTAGATGATGTCGATTGGTTGTTTGAATACGAAGCGATCGCCCAGGGATTTTTTACCTTACTGCGAAGCTGGCACGAGGAGGCGAATAACCTGGAAGTGTGGCAGCGGTTGCGGTTAGTCATTGCCCACTCGACCGAGGTTTACATTCCCCTGCATTTAAATCAATCCCCCTTTAATGTGGGCTTACCCATCCGGTTAACGGAATTACCTGCATCGCAAGTTCATCTTTTAGCAACTCGTTACGGTTTGCGATGGTCAACGCAAGACGAACAGGATTTGATGAATGTAGTTGGGGGGCATCCCTACCTCCTGCAACTAGCTTTTTATCATCTCCATCAGGGTGATTTGGCACTCACGGCACTGCTGCAAACTGCCCCCACTCAAGCCGGAATCTATCGAGATCATTTGCGACGACTGTGGCAACTGCTACAGGAACATCCAGAATTACAGCAATCTTTTGATCAAGTTATCCAGGCAGACGCAGGAATTGTGCTGAATCCGCAAATCGCATACCAGTTAGAAAGCGTGGGTTTAGTGAAATTGAAGGGCGATCGCGCAACGGTAAGCTGTGAACTGTATCGACAATATTTCTTGCGTCATCCAGCAGTGCGATCGTAATTCCTCATAACGACTGTGCATTCTTTTGCACAAATCATCCAATCCTATTGAGCCTCATTTACAGTGGAATCGTACAGATCATCATCTCACTCATGGTTCTATGCAATATGAGTATCAGGTTGGAGGGAGCCTCAGAGTAGATGCCCCCAGCTATGTAGAACGACAGGCAGATCAGGAGCTTTACGCCGCACTGAAAGCTGGCCAGTTTTGCTACGTGTTTAATTGTCGGCAAATGGGAAAATCTAGCTTGCGGGTGCGGGTAACGCATCGGTTACGGACAGAGGGGGTTTGCTGCATTGCGATCGATATGACACGGGTGGGCAGTGAGCATATTACCCCACAGCAATGGTACGAACGGATTGTTTCAGAATTATGGCGAGGTGCAAATTTAGTTGGCAAAATCAATTTAAAGAGCTGGTTGAGCGATCGCTCAAATTTATCTCATATTCATCTCCTGAGTACTTTTATTGACGACGTTTTACTCACTCATTCTGAAAATCAATCTATTGTTATTTTTGTTGATGAAATTGATAGTGTCCTCAGTCTCAACTTTGAAATTAATGACTTCTTTGCCTTAATTCGTTCCTATGCAAATGAACAGACAAATGAAACGAAATGCCATCTTACTTTTTGTCTACTCGGTGTTGCGACACCCTCCGATTTAATTCAAGACAGAACTCGTACTCCCTTCAATATTGGCAGAGCGATCGCCCTTAATGGCTTTCAATACCAACAGACAAAGGTTCTTGCAGATGGACTCGTTTCTACCGTTTCAGATCCCAACACTGTACTGCAAGAAATTCTCTACTGGACGGGTGGGCAACCTTTTCTCACACAAAAAGTTTGTCGCCTGATTCTGAAACATTGGTGTTCAGAGCCATCCGAGATTGAGAATCAAAAGGCTAAAATCGCCCATCTTATCCACACTTACCTCATTCAAAACTGGGAAACGCAAGATGAACCAGAGCACTTGCGAACTATCCGCGATCGCCTCCTTCGCAATGAAACTCAAACGAGCCGACTGTTAGGCATTTATCAACAAGTTCTGCAACAATCTGTCGTTTCAGATGGCAGCCCAGAACAACTGGAATTACGCCTATCGGGATTAGTGGTGAAGCAGCAAAACGGGCTGCGGGTGCGCAACCCTATTTATGCAGCAGTCTTTAATCTTGAATGGGTAGAAATGACGATGAATAACCTCCGCCCTTACGCTACTGCCTTAAATGCATGGCTTAGCTCTGACAAAAAGGATCAGTCTCGTCTCCTGCGAGGGCAAAGTTTGGAGGAAGCACTCACCTGGGCAAACGATAAAACTTTAAGCCAGCAAGATAGCGAATTTTTGCGTCTTAGCCAGCAGTTTGAAAACCAGGAAACAAAACGAGCAAACGAAATTCTCTCAAATGCAAACCGGATTGCTCGACGGCGGTTGCGATTGGGCGCAGGAATTTTAACTGTTGCGCTACTCGTTGCTGGAGGGATTGCTTTTTGGTCAAATCGAGCATTCAACCGTGTTCTCTTAGTCAGTCAGGCAGAACAGATGAGCGCAGATGCTGTAGAAAACTTTCCCAACCAGCAAAGCGAATCTCTTCGCTCTGCGATGGGAGCAGTTTACAACCTACAGCAAGCGGCAGGTGGTGCAAGGCAGTATCCCATCAGTGCGCCAATTGTGGCACTACAATCGATACTCGATCGCATTCAAGAACAGCCTCTTGGTCCGATTGGTAACTCTGTCGTTCGCCCTGCTGCTCCCGATGGTGGGCGCATTCTGTCTTTCATGTCCTGGACGTTCCCCGATCGCACTGACTTTCAAGTCTTTAATCTTCAAGGAAAACTGCTCAATCAACTGCGACAGCGGGAAGGAATATCAAAAGTTGCACTCAGCGATGATGGTCATCGCTTTCTCACCGTTCAGGATGAGTTGAGCAGTGCAGAAAACGACAAAGCCACTCTGTGGACGACGGAAGGACAAAAGATCGTCACCCTTTCAGGTTTGCAGTTGCCTTTGTTTGATGTTCAGTTGAATACAAATGGTCATTTGATCCTCACCTCTGAACCAAGAAGTGCTGATGTTGCCCAAGGGGAAGGCGGTGGCGTTAGTGTTTCAGGAAGCGATCGCATTACGAAGCTCTGGACAGATCAAGGAAGGCTAGTGGCGACATTCCCCCAGCAATCAATTTGGAGCGGGTTTAGCCCTAACGGGCAGTATTGGTACACACCGGAAGAGGGGCAGGTAGTCATTCGGGATTCACAAGGTCAGATAACTGGTGCTTGTCGTTACCCAGGATCTGACGCACGAGCCGGGTTTAGCCCCAGTAGCCGCTTTGTCTTTGTAATTTCTAGTCAAGTTACCGTCTGTGATTTGAAAGGCAATACGATCGCAACAATTCCAGTGCAGCCACAAGGACAATCCAACGGTAATTTCAATCCGTTACTAGAAACGCGAGTGGATGTTCAAATGAGTCCTGATGATCAGTTGATTGCAATTATCAGCAATCGTGGAAACGTTCAGTTACATAACTCGCAAGGGAGGTTGATTCGCCAATTTCAAGCCTACTCGGGTGGAGGTCAGGCGATCGCTATTAGTTCAGATGGACAAAGGATTGCAACTATTGGTTTTGATGCAGACCGTTCTCTCGCTGCTAACACTCGTCTTTGGAATCTGCAAGGAGCAAAACTAGCAACGTTTTCCTTTGGTACATCTGACCACCAGTTAGAGTTTACAACAGATGGTAATGCACTTGCCCTGACCCAAAGGCCCAACGAAAGCACAACGAAAGCCATATTGCTGCATCTACAAACTTCAGGAACCTCCTATCCCGTAACTTCTCATCCAATTCGTAAACTTCAGATGAGCAAGGATGGTCAGTTATTGGCTGCCCTACTGGAAAACGGAACGGTGACGATCTGGAATACTCAAACAAAAGTACAGTTTTCGCTCCCCTTATCTAATCAAGATGCGATTGATGAACTTAAATTCAGCCCAACCGGAGAGTACCTACTAACACACAGTCGCCAAAACAAAATAGTAACGGTCTGGAACCGCCAGGGCCAAATCGTTGCCAGACTACCTGGTACATGGGGCTATGACACAGAAAACATGAGCAGGAAGTGGAACTATCCCGTCAGCCCTGATGGACGCTACGTAGCAACCTTGAACGACATGAACGTTGTTCAAATCTGGACAATAACTGGGGAAAAAGTCGTAACGACTCCTGCCAATAAAGACGCAATACACACGATCGCCTTCAGCCCCGATGGTCAACACTTTGCAACGATGGAAGGAGTCCAAACAGTTCGTCTCTGGACCTTGCAAGGGCAGGCGGTGACATCTTTTTTGGTGAGTTCTGCCCGGGTTAACCAGATCCGTTTCACAGCCGATGGTCAAAGGCTGGTCGTCCTTGTAGACGGGAATGCCAACACTTCGCCTGTTCAGCAGTGGGATTTACAGGGCAATCGGGTTTCTGCGATGCGTCCTGCTCGGTGGATGCGGGAAACATCCCTGTTTTCTACTCCTGGAGGTTACGCATTCGTCAATTCTGAAGCAGATCAATTTATTTCTCCACAGGTGAATCAGGCTTATGTGTGGAATCTCAACGGGTTAATCACAACCTTGCGAGGACGGCAAAATTGGTTAAAGTTATCGCCTACCGAAAACAATACAATACAGGTCAGCGCAGACGGTCAACGCATTGCAACGCTGGGGAGCGATCGCCGTGTTCGAGTATGGGATGCAAATGGCAATCAGATTGCGGAATACGAAGGCTCTGCAATGGCACTCAGTGCCGATGGTAAAAGTATTGTGGTGGTTTCTAAAGACAACACACCCCACCAATGGCACATCCGTAGCTTAGACGAGTTGATTCAGCAAGCCTGTGACTGGGTGCGTCCTTCGGGTGTGCAAGAAGCAATTTGTTCAACACAGTAACCTGCTTCTATTACAGGTCAGCGTATTGGCATTCCTACCATGAACTAAACTTCATCAACTGTTGCGATCGCTCAACGGCTATTTTTGGCAATGTGGTTGGCTGTATCAGAACGGCTGTAAATTTCTCCATGCCTCAAACTGCTAAAGTTGTCTGAGAATCATCAGATAGAGATAAGTGCAATTATTTTTAGCATCAATGGCTGAGCAATTGTACTAATATCTGGAAAACTCTTGTCTAAAAGTACTGGAGCTACAGCATGAGCACCGCATGAACTTCTGATTTCGCACTAATAGCACTCCAAGGATGTTCTGGTTTAACCCATTCGACTCGTCGGTTTCCCTGTGAACCTTTGACCTTGATTGCGACCTCTAACCCTTCTCGCCATACTTTGCGCTAACGACGGTTGGGATACTCTCGGTAACTTAAATAGACACT
>NZ_JACJSA010000045.1 GCF_014697545.1 Oscillatoria sp. FACHB-1407
CAGGGGTCAGTTGGTATGAGGCAAAGTCGGCGATCGTACGGGATGCCATTCGAGCTTATTTGGCTGCTCCTCGTTTCGTTCTTCCAACTGCGTAAGTCCTGTACGATTACAGCAACGGTTCAACGTTCTGATAGGTCAGCCCCTTACCCCTGGATGATGCTGGAAGTTTGCAATATGGGGGTCACGATTTCGCTGGAGGAACAGGAACGAATTTTTGATCCGTTTTATCGAATTCCTCAGAGCGATCGCTGGAAGCGAGGCGGAACGGGGTTAGGACTGGCACTGGTTAAGAAATTTACCCATTTACTGGGGGGGCAGATCGAGGTCAGCAGTGCATCCAACAGCGTGTGTTTTTGCATCGTTCTACCGATGAAAGAGGTCGAGGTTTCCTCAGACGAGTGGTGAACTGAAGCACGTCATTATCTAACAATTTACTAAAGCGGAAGTTGAGCGATCTGGGTGGGGTTGCCACAGTTATCTACCCCTGCGGTTTTTGGGTGTTAAACCGATTTAGCACCTTGCTGTTGAATGGGAAGCTCGATCACAAATTCTGTGCCTTGATTGGGATTGGAGAAACACTCCAGTTTGCCACCGTGTTTTTCCACGATGATTTGGTAGCTGATGGATAGTCCCATGCCTGTGCCTTTCCCGACTGATTTAGTGGTGAAAAAGGGGTCAAAAATGCGGTTTTTGATGGCGTCAGGGATGCCGGGACCGTTATCCGCGATCGCCACCTGAATCCAATCAGAAGCCACGACAGATGTACGAATGGTAATGCAGTTGGGATTAGCTGTAATCTCCTGATAGCTGCGTGTGGCGTTAGCTTCATCCAAAGCATCGATCGCATTAGACAGGATATTCATGAACACCTGATTTAACTGTCCTGGATAACACTCCACCATCGGCAAGGAGTCGTAGTTTTTGACCACGATAATTTCTGGACGCTGGGTATTGGCTTTGAGGCGGTGCTGCAAAATCATCAGAGTACTGTTAATGCCGCTGTGGATATCAACTGCTTTAACGTCCGCCTCATCGGTGCGGGAAAAGGTGCGCAGTGACAGCACAATGTCGAGAATGCGCTCGGTGCCAACCTGCATCGAGTTGAGCAACTTCGGCAAATCTTTTTGGAGAAACTCCAAATCAATCTTCTCGGCTTCTGTCTTAATCTCTACATTGGGGTCAGGGTAATGCTTCTGATACAACTCAATAAACTTCAGTAAGCCCTCCACATAGCTTTGGGCGTAGGCAACATTGCCGTGAATGAAGCTGACCGGATTATTAATCTCGTGAGCGACTCCGGCAACGAGTTGCCCCAAACCCGACATTTTTTCTTGCTGCACCATCTTTAATTGAGTGCGCTGGAGTTCTTGCAGCGTTTGCTGGAGATTGCCAGATAGTTGCTCCGCTCGCTGGCGGGCTTCGTTAACGGCGACAATTTGAGGAAAAATTGTCCAACAGGCGATCGCCACTCCGATAAAGGACAGGACTAGAATCAACACCACGAGGGGATCAGCACTTAATGTCGCGGCACTCCGGTCAACCAGCGTACTGCCAGACCAACTTAAGATGGTGGCTCCACAGATGAACAGGATCAGCACAAACACCTGTAGGGCAATAAACCCTCGGAGCGTCTTTTGTTGGCGATCGCGCTGCAAGGGGTTAAACCACTGGGGCAGTTGGAGCGGATAGGGAATTTTCCGAATCAGCCTGTCTATAATCATCAGGGCGATCGGCAGCAACAAACCAACCAGCAAGTTGGGTAGACCCCACGCCAATCCTCCAACGATCAGAACGAGACACTCTACGACACACAGCCCAAGCGATAACCAGGGAAAAAACACGTTTACATGGTGACGCTGTTGCCACAGTCCCCAGTGTAGGACGATGAAACACACAAACCAACTCACCCCTGTAATCATCACAATTTGATGGACATCGTCCCAAACTAGCCACACCAGGCTCAAGATGAGGGTGAGCAGCAAGCCAGGGGCAAATACTCCCTGTCGGGACGTAACCCCAAAGATTGGCGAGAGGTGATGATCTCGCGACAGTTGATACAAGATGCGGGGGCAAATCGCAACGGCAGTTGCACAGGACAACAGACTGTTGGAAACTACCAGAAATGTCACCAGGGATGAAGCAGACTGTCCCCAAAATGATTTAGCGGCAGCTAATAAGCTGAGGAAGGTGTTGTTGCCCAAATCCGGTTCGGGTGCCAGATGTAGCAACACCCAGGAACCCCCAACATAAACAATTGGGATCAGACCTGCCGCAACCAGCAAACTCTGGAGCGTTCCAATCGGACGCTTACTGTCTGCCACAAAGACCGATGCGGTTTCACAGGCGTAGAAGGCATAGGTTCCACTGAGATACCATTTGGCCCACCCCTGAAAGGAGAAAGTTGAGCCGCTGTCGGGCAAGAGGCTAAACGTCGTTGATGAGGCGATCGCCGCATGGCTCCCTTGCAGGCAAAACGTCAGGAGAAAGCCGACGGCGGGTAGCAAGAAGACAAGGTGAAGCGTTCCCAGGGCATGGCTACCACTAAACGCGACGATGAATGCCAGAACGGTAAAGCCAATCCGCAAAACGATCTCAGGCAATCCAATCCCCAGGGGTTCCAGGATCGCTGTGATCAAGTCGGAGAGAATGATGGCGTTAATGGGCAGAACCGCAACCCAACTAATGAAGTAGCCGATCGCCGCATAGCTCGTGAGTTTTGGATAGTCTTTTAGCAGATGGGTCACATAGTTTGGCGTACCCCCTGCCACATCGGGAAACCGTCGTCCTAACGCTCTGACCTGGAGATTGATCAAGACCCCAATGATCGCACCCGGAATCCAGACCCACATGGCCTGACTGCCTAACTCAGCCTGGGTACCGGGTGCGACTCCCATCCATAACAGTAGCCCAGTCAAACCAAAACCCCACGTTTCAACGAGGCTCAGGTTACGGGGTAATTGAGTTGGGGACGAGTTTGACAGTCCTGGTTCAGAGGAACCAGTATTTAAGCTCTGAAGCATCGCTAGAGTTCATATACAGGGTTAAACCCAGAAATAAGTGGTGCGGCAGACTTAACCCTGAATGATTCTTATTTATTATCCAGTGAATTTAAGAGCTTAACCTGTATACGTACTCAGCTTGGTCTTACAGATAACAAAACCCTCTGTGGCTCTTTCTAAGTCCCTACCGTTCAACGGCGGTTGTGGCTGCAACTTTTGTCTCACTGTCTATTGGTTTTGGAGCCAGCCACAATGCCAGATTTTTCACATAGGCTTTGATGTCGTTGAGCTTTTCTGGCTCCCGTTTATAGCCATCTCCGGCAGGTTCCTCAACAAAGCTGGGGCAACCTTTGTCGATATCCCAGTTGTAATCAACAAAGTGGTGGAAGGTGGACTGTGCCACAACCCGACCAAGGGTATTGCCTTGAGCATCCTGGGTGCTGTCATTGGCGACGATGAGGTTAAAGGTACACCCACTGACTTTGCTCGTTCCCAGAGCAATCACGCGGGCTGAGGGATGGTCTGGAGCGACCCCCACACCCCCCTCATGGGGATGGGCTGGGAAGTACTGAATTGCTCCAGTGGGGGAGTCTGGATTCACCAGCAATTCATGCAGAGGTTCCACAGGTTGAATGACTTGATAGTCGCCGTTGCTGCCGGAGTGGTAGTTGGGAAAGGAAATCGTTGGAGTGAAGGTGTCGTCTGCTCGACAGCGATCAACATCAGGGTCATTCTGGCGGGTGTTGAAGTAGTGGAATGCGCCGATCGCCTCTAGAGCACACATAGAAATGCCCATGTCCTGATGGTCACGGGTGGTTAAGATGCCCCCTCCCTGACGATGAAAGCGAATAATGCCCGCACAATCGCCAACGCTCAACCCATCTCCGACATCCAACGCAAACAGCCACAATTCATCGAACTGCGAGCGATCGAGGTTGCTCAAAATGGGGTCGTTACCATCTGCATCGGGTTGGCGATCGCGAGCGGTAATCTGACACAACGGATTGCCCTGCTCATCTTGCAGCGACTCCAGGTATCCCTGTAACAAGGAAAATCGCCAGATACTCCAATCTTCCTCCACCGTAGGCAATGTGGTTTGCAGCAAAATCCGAATGGGTCTAGTCACCATGGTTCTCTCCAGTGCAGAAATGTGAGGGTGTTGGATCGAGATGAGGTTCGTAGAAGCGACCAGGTAAATTCTGGGCTAACAAAAATTCACAGTAGCATTCCTGTGAACCCCTGAATACTAAACGATTGGTTAGGACGTGGGGGAATAGGGAGAGGCGCGATTTATCGCGTCTGCAAGGGAAATGGGGAATAGGGAGAGGCGCGATTTATCGCGTCTGCAAGGGAAATGGGGAATGGGGAGAGGCGCGATTTATCGCGTCTGCAAGGGAAATGGGGAATGGGGAGAGGCGCGATTTATCGCGTCTGCAAGGGAAATGGGGAATAGGGAGAGGCGCGATTTATCGCGTCAAGATATGAATTTTGGAGGGGCGTTTCGCGAAACGCCCGTACAGGGGTGGTCAGTTTTTGAGAATCCTATCCGTATTCAGCCAAGCCTGAAGTTGATATCAAGATTTAGGAGGGGTTTGGCAATGCCAAACCCTTACAGGGTTCTATTGAGTTCTCCAGCTACTCAACGCACACAAATCCGGTTATCAGTGTCTATGCTGAGAGGATTAAGAGGATCAATCGCAATCAGGGGAGGTGAAGTGGTGACAGTTGAATTGGTAACGTAATTGTTTTTGTCATCATTCACCTCATGGACGATCGCAAGCTTCGCAAACTCACAAAATCTCAATCCAGCCAAAAAGCCCGATTTTGGGCAATGATGGCAAATACGCCTCGCCTGTTGCGCCTGGTTTGGAATGCCGCTCCGCTCTGGTTGCTGCTGACGTTAGGGATCACGCTGATCGGTGCGTTAATTCCCGTTGGGCAACTGTATGTCAATAAATTAATCGTGGATCAGGTGGTTGGGGCACTGGAGCAGGCAACTCCAGACTGGCGATCGCTGTTTATTTTGATTGGGTTGGGGTTGGGGCTGACCTTAGCCCAGGGTGGGGTGACACAGGGCAGTTCCTATGTGTCTCAAGTCCTGAGCGATCGCTTCACGCTCTACAGCAATGACATATTGCTGCGGCAAGCCGTTCGCCTCGATCTAGCTCATTATGAATTACCTGCGTTTTATGACACGCTGAGCCGTGCTCAACAGAGTGGCAGCAGTTACCCAGTACGAGTGCTCAACACGCTCATGACGGTGGTCGGGCAACTGATGACGCTGGCAGGGTTACTGACGCTGTTGCTCAGTTTTAATCCGATTATTTTGGTGTTGCTGATGCTGACCTCGCTGCCTGCCTTTTGGGTCGGGGTTCAGTTTTCGGGTCGGCGGTTCTGGATGTTGCGCCATCAAACTGAGAGCGGGCGCATGGCAGATTACTTGCAAAAAGTGTTGTTGGGGCAGGCATTTGTTAAAGAGGTGCGGCTATTTAACCTGGGGGATTACCTGCTGAGCCAGTGGCGCACAATTCGACTGCAATTTAACCAGGAATCAGAAGCCTTAGCGGCTCAACAAGCCTCGGCTCGATTTGGCATTGCGCTGGTGGCAAACCTGAGCTTTTATGGTGCCTATGCCTGGGTGGTGGTGCAAACCGTTCGCAAGGTCATTAGCGTTGGGGATTTGACCATGTACTCCGGCGCGTTTCAGCAGGCGCAAAACGTCATGCAAAACCTGCTGTTGAATGTGGCGTTGATGTATGAGTCGAATCTGTATGTCTCCCAATACTTTGAGTTTCTCGACCTTGAACCTCAAATTGTGAACCTACCTGTTCCACAAGCCTTTCCCAATCCGATTCGGTCGGGGCTGACTCTGCGAAATGTCACGTTCACCTACCCCGATGCAGCGGAGCCAACGCTGATCGATCTCAGCCTGACGGTGAAACCCGGTGAAAGTATTGCGCTGGTGGGTTCAAATGGTGCTGGAAAAACGACGCTGTTAAAGCTGTTGACCCGTTTTTATGACATTGATGCTGGTGAAATTGCGATCGATGGAATTCCTCTACGGGAACTGAACTTGAACGATTTGTGGCGTAATGTGGGCGTTGTCTTTCAAGACTTTGCTCGGTATAACTTAACAGTGCAGGACAACATCGGCTTTGGAGATATTCGACAACGCGATAACCTGGAACGCGTTGAAGGAGCCGCGATCGCCGCTGGAGCCTCTGAGGTGATCGCCAAACTAGAGCAGGGATACAGCACAATCCTGGGTAAGACCTTCACCGATAGCACCGAGTTGTCGGGTGGACAGTGGCAAAAAATCGGGCTGTCTCGTGCCTTTATGACCCCAGCCCAAATCTTGATTTTGGATGAACCGACAGCTGCACTGGATGCGATCGCCGAGTATGACCTGTTTCAACGCTTTCGCCAACTCACTCAGGGCAAAATGACCTTTTTGGTCAGCCACCGCTTTTCTACAGTGCGGATGGCAGACCGCATTGTCGTGTTGGAGCATGGACGAATCGTAGAAGTGGGCAGTCATGAAGAGCTAATGCAACAGGGTGGACTCTATGAGCACATGTTTCGATTGCAAGCCTCCAGTTATGAGCTTTAACGGTGAGTGAGGGAGGATCAAAGTTTGGTGTTGTTGATCCTAATGTAATGTGAATTCGGGACAAGGATTTCGGCGGTTAAAACCACCGCTATCGGAGCAAAACCGACCTGCATCGGTTCGTCAAATCCTGCCTTTTCCGGAGTCCGCGTCGGCGGACTTCGCTCTGGTAGCCGCGAATTCATTCGCCGGGCTCTTAAACAGAACTGATACCAATTTGAATTGGCTTCGCTGCACAGGATTCCGTAAGGGCGTTTTGCGAAACGCCCGTACAGCGGAGGTCAGTTTTTTGAGAATCATATTCGTATCCAGCAACGCTGATCAAAGTTTTAGGTTTCAAGTGCGTAAGTTCTACCCTTTGAACAAGCGATTAGTTACAAGATTCCTCATGCAGGTTCTCACTCAGAACAGAGCCTACTGTAGAGCTTTCTCGTTTAAGCAAAATGGAGGACACAATAATGCCAATTATTGCCAAAACTGCCATCGGATAAAACACATAACTGTAGGTTCCAAATAAATCGCGAATACGACCCGTCACTAAGGTACCAACCAAAGCACCAACACCATAAGCTGTAAAAACAATGCCGTAGTTTTGAGCATACTGGTCCGGGTTAAAGAAGCGAAGCGTAATGGTTGGAGCCATTGCCAACCAACCCCCCAGACAGAACCAAAACAGGCAAAAGGCGACGAGATAGGTGGTGACCTGTCCAGTTTGAGCATTTGCCATCAAGATACAGGCAATCAAGATCAGCACATAGGACAAAAGCGCGACATAGTGAGGCTTGAAGCGATCGCTTAACCAACCAAACAACGGACGACTCACCCCGTTAAACACGGCAAATAAAGAGACGCTGCGAGCAGCTACGGTTGGATTAATATCAATGATTTCCTGCCCGACTGGACTAGAAATGCCGATCGCGCTCAATCCCACCAGGGTGCCGATCGCATAACAGATCCATAGCCCATAAAACGAGCGGCTTTTGAACAGGTTCTGAGGGTAGGTTTGGGTTGCGATCGCTGTGGAATCTGCAACATTCTGCCGAGGATGCCACCCCTTTGGTGGCAACTTCATCGTCAGGGCAATGGTTAAAATAATGGCGATAAAAGCGATCCCAAGAATGCGCAGGGTCGGTCGAACGGTGTAGGCATTAATCAGATAGTTCGTGAGGGGCGCGGTAATAAAGGGTGAAAGCCCAAAGCCAACGATTGTCAACCCCACCGCTAGTCCCTTCTTGTCAGGAAACCAGCGTGATGCGACAACCATAGGAACGCCATAGGCAATGCCAACTCCGATTCCAGCAATCACGCCATAGGTGAAGACTAAAACCCCAATGTGGGTGGCAAAGCTTGAAAGAATGTAGCCCAATCCGACAACAATTCCTCCGATCGCTGTTGTGACGCGGGTTCCAATTCGAGGAATGTAAAAGCCTGCGATCGGCATTGTTGCAGCATAAAAAACCAACGCAAAAGTAAACGGTAAAAGACTTTGAGTTGCACTAATGGCTAATTCTGTTTCTAGGGGAGTTCTAAAAATGCTCCAGGAATACACACTTCCTAAGCAAAGTAAAATCATCATCCCCAAAGGAATCAGAAACCATCTGCCTTGATCAGCAGGTCGCCCCAAGACCGTGACTTTGGAATCAGGATGAGTGGTTATGCCCATAATCCTCCTGAAGGATCAAAAACTAAATTAGGCATGCAAGGAGAGAGTGGCAAAGCTGCTTGTCTTGCTTGGCATACTTTACTTAGCTTTCCCTTCTCAGGTTGTATAGAGATAGCCAGAATGTATAGCTGCATTCAACCTGGCTCGGCAAAGGAGCTTAAGCCCCTTGTTCATCAGGGGCTTTGAATGGTTCTAATACCAATTTGAATTGGCTTCGCTGCACAGGATTCCGCAGGTAGTGTTTCAGATCTGTTGCTACTAACCCCCAGCTGTCGCCGTTCCCCTTGGTAAGGGGGACTACAGGGGGTCTTACAGAGGTTATCAACAGGTTTGGAACACCACCGATTCCGTAAGGGTGTTTCGCGAAACGCCCCTACCCAACATCTTGTTCAAAGCCTCGGGCAACTTCCGCATCCACCGATTTGGCAAATGCTTGAACAGACTCATCGTTCCACTGATAGGGAAACACGATCGCCCCACGATGATTAGCAATCTCAACACAGGTCGAAAACGACAGGACATCAACGATGATCACCACATCACTGATAGAAGTTAACTGCAAAATTTCCTTTTCGCCCTACTCACACCGAACCTCAAATCGACTTTCCCCTATGCCCATTCCTGCGCTTCCTGTTCCTCTGCCTGCACCAGTCGCTCCTTTAGCTCCTGCCAATCGATCTGGGATGCGGAGGCATCCTGCAAGAGTGCTCCCTGTTGAAGATAGAGGACGCGATCGCCAAATTGTTTTGCCAGGTCAAGTTGGTGATTCACCATCAGGATGGCGGTACCGCGTTGCGCCAGTCGAGTCAGGACTTGCATGAGGTATTCCCCCCGTCCGGCGTCGAGAGCCGAGGTCGGTTCATCCAGCAACAGCACCTTGGGTTCTGTCATCAGAGCACGGGCGATCGCCACCAGTTGTCGTTGCCCGACAGAGAGTTGAACTTCAGTGCGATCGAGCCACTCCACAGGAATGTGCAGTTCCTCCAGCCAAAAATCGAGTCGCTGTTTGCTCACAGAGGGAGCAATGCCACGGAGTTGCAGCGGATAGGTCAACGCTTCCCGTACGGTCATGCCCAGCAACTTTGACTCTTGCAAAACGAGGATGATTTGCTGTCGCAATTGCAGGACTGGGACTTGTCGGATGTCGCAGTTCTCCAGATAAATCGTGCCCTGACTGGTATCACTGAGACGGTTGAGCAAGCGTAATAGGGAGGTTTTGCCTGCTCCAGAGGGGCCAATCACCACCAGGCGATCGCCCCGCATGACTCGAAACGAAATGTCGTTGAGAATGGTTTGCGACCCAACACTTCCTTGAAAGCTGACGTGCTCTAGTCGCAACTGTTCTACCATGGAGGGTTGAGCAATGGGAGAACGGTTTTGCATCGTCAGATTTGCAGCTAAAGGGGCGGTTGGTTGTTGACAGTCCAGATTGTCCAGACATCAATTAAAAGTAACCCAACGGTAAATAGTAACAGAATCAGGTACATCCACGGTTGAGCCAATGGGCGCACATCGGTTGTGTCAATGCCTGTTTTCGCCTGCACATAGCGGACTAAACGGGCAAACCCCGCTACCCGCATGGGCAACAAGAAGGCTTCTCCGTTTTGGCTGAGAAAGTAATAGACTAAACCTCCCTGCCCAGTCGATCGCGGCTTGAGGGCTTGTACGTCTTGCCATGCCAAAAACCACCCTCGCCGAAACAGAGACGGCACCCAACTCGGATAGGTCACCTGAATGCCCTGCTCATTGACGATCACCCGTTCCGTAAGAGCCGCATACAGTGCCATTGCCCCGATCGCCATCCCCACCACCAGTAACGTGGGAGATACAGGGGCTTGAGTGACACTCGCCAGGAAAGGCAGTGGCAGTGTCAACGCGAAATACAGAGATAACAACGTTAAGCGAATCAGCGGCGATAGACGAAACACATCCTCTGCTGGAAGAGACGCTGGTGATGTACTCGAAGAGGATGATTCAGACTGAGAGACAAAAGTAGGTTCCACGGTGTCGAAAGAAAGGGTTAGGAATGGGAACTAAAGTAAGTTCGATATTCGGCAAGAGGCGGGTTTTGCCGTCAAATCCGTTTCAAAGTGCAGATGGGTTTACTAAACTCGCCCGTACAGTTTGTGGATTGATGAAATCCACAGTCCTTAGTCTCAATTGTTAACCATTATTAAGACATTGTCAGGTCAAGTCTACGGTTAATGGTCAATTGTTGATGGTCAATTGTTGATGGTCAATTGTTGATGGTCAATTGTTGATGGTCAATTGCGGCTTACATATCCCTGATCACTGACTATGGTTAATGGTCAATTGTTGATAGTCAATTGTTGATGGTCAATTGTGGCTCACACACCCCTGACTCCTAACCATTGACTCCTAACCATTGACTCCTAATCATTGACCATTGACCATTGACTCCTAACCATTGACTCCTAACCATTGACTCCTAACCATTGACTCCTAACCATTGACTCCTAACCATTGACCATTGACTCCTGACGATTGACTCCTAACCATTGACCATTGACCATTGACTCCTAACCATTGACTCCTAACCATTGACTCCTGACTCCTGCTCCCTAACCATTCCCCATTTATTTATCCCTTTTCCCTACCGATTAACCGTACATTATTTAAAGTAAGAAATGATATTTCGGTGTATGATGTATCCCATTGGCGATAAGGACACTATCCCTATCGGCCAACCGTAGATTAATTCAAACCCAAGGAGAGCATAATGCTTGGCAGATTTAGGCTTCGTTCGTTGAGAGGCTTTTTGTCTTTATTTTTAGTGGGAGTCGGCTTAACCGTGGCGATCGCTGCCTGCTCTCCTGGTACCTCTAGTTCTGGATCTGAATCTAAAGAGCGGGTTGAGCTTACCCTCGTCTCCTATGCGGTTACTCAAGCAGCTTATGAGGAAATCATTCCTTTATTTACTGAAAAGTGGAAGACAGAGCATAACCAGGAAGTTACCTTCAACCAGAGTTATGGTGGGTCTGGCTCTCAAACTCGTGCGGTGATTGACGGTCTGGAAGCCGATGTGGTTGCGCTGGCATTAGCCCTCGACACGAAAAAGATTGAAGCAGCAGGGTTGATTCAACCCGGTTGGGAAACAGAAGTCCCTAATGACTCGATCGTTCATAAATCTGTTGCGGCTCTGGTGACTCGTGATGGTAACCCCAAAGGCATTCAAACCTGGGCTGACCTGGCAAAAGATGGCGTTAGTGTGGTTACAGCCAACCCTAAAACCTCTGGTGGTGCTCGCTGGAACTTCCTGGGTGTGTGGGGTTCTGTAGTCCAGACAGGCGGTACGGAAGAGCAAGCTCTCGATCTGACCACTCAAGTCTTTAAAAACGTTCCTGTGTTGACTAAAGATGCTCGCGAATCAACCGATGTGTTCTTTAAGCAAGGTCAGGGCGATGTGCTGATCAACTACGAAAACGAAGTGTTGTTAGCCAAGTTGAACGGTCAGGAACTGCCCTACGTGTTGCCTGATGTAAACATTTCTATTGATAACCCCGTTACGGTAGTGGATGCCAACGTTGAAAAACATGGCACTCGTGAAGTAGCCGAAGCATTTGTCCAGTTCCTCTTCACGCCTGAGGCTCAGCGTGAATTCGCTAAAGTTGGGTTCCGTCCAGTAGATGAAACGGTTTCTGAAGAGTTTGCAACTCAGTATCCCAAGATCAATACCCTATTCACAGTGGCTGACCTGGGCGGTTGGGATGAAATTCAAACCAAGTTCTTTGAAGATGGCGCAGTCTTTGACAAAATTCAGTCAGAGCTGGGCAAAGCCTAATTCTGATACTGTTTCTCAAGGGTGGGTTGGTTAATCTCCTGAGAGGAGAGTGATGCCCTCAAGCGGGAAAGCTCTTCTCTCATTCCACCCAGTTTTTCTGTCTTACTTTATAAATCCATGGCTGCTTCTCCTTCTGCTGTTCCTAATTCCAAATCTGATTCCCAATCGTTCTGGTATCGGTTGACCCATCTTTCCACCCCGTGGAAGGTGACCTGGGTTTACCTCAGTCTGATGTTGTTTGTACCTGTAATCGCGATGATGCTTCGCGCTAGCACGGTAGGACCCGCTAAATTTTGGGAGATTGCCACCAGCGAGATTGCCCTCTCAACTTACAACGTGACTTTTCTCACCTCGCTGGTCGCGGCAGCTATCAATGGGGTCTTTGGCACACTCATTGCCTGGGTACTGGTGCGCTATGAGTTCCCAGGTAAACGCATTATCGATGCGGCGGTTGACTTGCCCTTTGCGTTGCCGACATCGGTGGCGGGGCTTACGCTGGCTACGGTTTACAGTGATAATGGTTGGATTGGGTCACTCTTTGCTCCCTTTGGCATCAAAATTGCCTTTACCCGGTTAGGTTTGGGGGTAGCAATGATATTTATTTCGCTGCCATTTGTAGTGCGGACGCTGCAACCCGTATTACAGGAGATGGAGAAGGAAGTGGAGGAGTCAGCCTGGTGTTTGGGTGCTTCAGCCTGGCAGACTTTCTGGCGAGTCATTTTGCCACCGTTAGTGCCGCCGATTTTGACGGGGGTGGCGTTGGGTTTTTCTCGCGCCGTTGGTGAATATGGCTCAACGGTGATTATTGCGGGCAACGTCCCCTTTCAAGATTTGATTGCTCCCGTGTTGATTTTTCAACGACTAGAGCAGTATGACTATGCAGGAGCGACGGTTATCGGTACGGTGCTGCTGCTCATTTCATTGGTAATGCTATTGGTGATTAACGTGTTACAAGCGTGGGGACGTCGCTATGACCACTGATTTGACTCAATTTGGCGATCGCGCTACCTCTACTTCCAAAGCTGGAGTCCCTGCCTCTGACAAGCCCTGGATCAAGTGGTTGTTAATCGGTATCGCCATTCTCTATCTGGTGCTGGTGCTGTTTATTCCAGCCCTTAACGTTTTTGTGCAAGCGTTTAGCCAGGGGGTTGGTCCCTTCTTTCACAACCTGGTGGAACAGGATTTTCTGTTTGCGGTCAAGTTGACGCTGATCATTGCTCTGATCGCTGTGCCGCTCAACACTGTCTTTGGCTTGTGTGCTGCCTGGGCGATCGCCCGTCACCAGTTTCCCGGTCGTACGCTGCTGCTCAGCATCATCGACATTCCCTTTGCTATTTCTCCAGTGGTTGCAGGCTTGATGATTGTTCTGCTCTACGGACGCAACGGTTGGTTTGGTCCCTTTTTGCAAGCCAATGACATCAAAATCATCTTTGCCGTGCCGGGAATGGTGCTGGCTACAGCGTTTGTCACTATGCCCTTTGTAGCGCGTGAGGTGATTCCGGTGCTGGAAGAAGCCGGAGTTGATCAGGAGGAAGCCGCTAGAACCCTGGGTGCAAACGATTGGCAAATCTTTTGGCGTGTCACCCTACCCAACATTCGCTGGGGGTTGCTCTATGGGTTGATTTTGACCAATGCTAGAGCGATGGGTGAGTTTGGGGCGGTGTCAGTTGTGTCAGGCAACATTGCCGGAAAAACGCAAACTCTGCCGCTGTTTGTAGAAGAGGCGTATAAGCAGTATCAAACGCCTTCTGCTTACTCTGCTGCTGTGTTGTTGGCTGGATTGGCGGTCGTCACCCTCATCTTGAAGGAGATCCTAGAGCGCAAGACCCGCATCAAAGATGCTGCTGAATAGACGTTAGACACTGGGTTTGGATGGCGTAGGAAAATGCCCAAGCTGTTTCAGAAACCCAGTGTCCGGAAGGAACCAGTGTTTGGAGCTATAGCCGTAGCCACATTTGATGGGGCTGAGGCGAGTCGGAAAGCTCCCTCAGGATCAGGGTTTGACCCAGTGCCTTTGTCCTGAGCTTTCTGAAGCCTGAAGCCCTTTTGAAGGGGGACCTGAAAACTTCATTTACCAATCAGCTCTTAAGGAGGTGCCCAGTGACCGAATCAACTGAGACTGATACTCGCATAACCCAGACCCGAATTCGTATCCGCATCCCCAAAACCTATCATCAAGAGCCAGTCATCTCACGATTGGTATCTCATCACGGAGTCACGATCAACATCACCGCTGCTCTACTTGGAGCCAATGCCCGCGACGATGGTTGGTTTGACCTGGAATTGCGAGGTCAGGGGAATCAAATTCAGAGTGCGTTAACCTATCTCAACGAACTCGACCTGGAAGTTTGGCAGGGAGGCGACCAGGAAAATGATGGCTGGTAGATCGGACAGGATGAACGGTGAAGGATTAGGCAAGCGTGATTGATAGTTTGCCACTTCTTCTCTTATCCTTCAGCCCTCATCCTTTATCCTTCTCAATCTATGCCATGCTATTTTCGATCGCCCAGCGTGCTAGTTCAGTCCGGTTATGTAAACCCGTCTTACCCAGCATGTTACTGACGTGACTTTCAATGGTGCGTTGGCTAACATTTAACTCTTCAGCGATCTCGCGGTTTGCCATGCCTCGCGCCACAAATTGCACCACGCGCAACTCAGTTGGGGTCAACTCTACATCAAACGGCACTTGAATCTTGGGTCCACCTTCTCCACCTTTGTCCTGCCGTTGAATCAGGCGAGAAGCTTGCTTTAATGAAGACTCTACCTGAGCCACCAGTTCTTCTGGCTCAAACGGCTTCACCATGTAGACATCTGCCCCAGTATTCAAACCTTTAACCCGATCCTGGCTCTGCCCTTTTGCTGAAAGAAACAGAACGGGAATCCAACTGGTTCGAGGATCTTTTCTAACATGCTCAACCAGAGAATAGCCATCCATTTGTGGCATCATCACATCGCAAATGATCATGTCAGGCGTTTCTTTTTGCAGCACTTCTAGTGCTTCCTGACCATTTTCTGCTGTGATAACCTCATAACCACGAAATTCCAGATAATCCTTAACTAGCAAAATTAGATTTGGATCATCGTCGATTAACAGTAACCGTTTATGATCGCCCACACTGGTTTCCTTCATGCCCTATCACTCGCCATGTTCAGCCGACAGTAAGACCTGTAAACATGATATCCAGTATTTTTCCATACGACTGATTTATCTTGTTTACTTCGATTTCTCTCAACACTCTTTCAGCACCAAGATATTGCATCAGGAGTGGAATTACTCAATTTGTCAAATCTATTCATGATGCAAGCCCTACAGGGTTAAGCTTTCCTTATTTAAGGGGGAATTGAGTCACATTGATGGCTTACCCCTAATCGCAGATTATATCTACTTTTTCAATAGTTGGTAGGAATTGCATTGATAGTCTTTAAAGGGATGTTTAGCCAGCCTCTACATTGACTCTAATCAATGCTAAAGAGTTAAAAAATTGGGTTTTTTCTATAGATTTGTTTCAGGAGCGATCGCCTCGTTAGAGAGATGGGTTGACGTTGCATCTGGAGTTTGAGGCAGCGGATGGATGAGAAAAGCGTATTCCTCCAAAATTTGATTGTTAATGAGATGGGTTTGAATAATCTGCTCAATGACCTCTGGCGTGGCACTGTGATACCAGACTCCATCAGGGTAGATCAGGAGAATCGGACCCTGTTGACAGACGCGCAAGCAATTAGCTTTCGTGCGAAAGATAGAGAATGGGTGATCGCTTGTAGGAACGTCGAGTTTGAGTTCCTTGAGTCGTTTTTTGAGATAGTCCCACGCGATTAAACTCTCTGCTTTATCGCAACATTTCGGCACAGTTTGGTCAGCGCAAATAAACACATGCCGTTGAATGTGGGGAATCCCAAGGGTATTGGCACAGTTGATGAGAGCGTCTTTGGTGGGAGGAACCGTCGTGGAATCAGTCATGGGTGGAATGATAGTTCATTGTGAATCGTCAACGACACACTTAAAGCTTATGTTTAATTCACCACGGTTAACCCCACCAGTACGATCGCCTCTGTCCATTCGACGGTTGCACCGTAGGTGTCTCCCGTGTGACCTCCTAGCTTGTGATGAAACCAGGCAGGGATAAGCAGGGCGATCGCCCCTCCCAAAATAGCGGCACTCAACGACCACTGCCAAGACAACCCAACCTGTGAGAATAGGACACTAAGGGCCAGTAACCCCACTCCACTGGGAAGGGTATACCAGATTGAGGGGAGTGCCTTTTTGTGAAACGCTCCTTTGCCCGTCGGTTTGAGATAGGGATAGCGGGCGATCGCCACCTGTTGTGCCCACCGTCCCCACCCTGCTGTGAGAATGAGCGCAGGAGCAGACATGGGTTGGAGTTCTGTAAGAGCCGTGACCTTGAGCAAGATCAGGGCGATCGCTGCCATTGCACCAAAGGCTCCCGTCGCACTATCGGTCATCACGGCTAATCGTCGTTGAGGGTCTTGAACTGCCAATCCATCAGCAGTGTCCATTGCGCCATCGAGATGTAAACCTCCGGTGATCCCAACCCAAGCGAGTACAACTACAGCACTACGTACGAGGGTAGGCATATTGACTGCCCAAAGCCCCCAATTCAGCAGGGCAAGGAGGCTACCGATGAGCAGACCAACCCCCACGATCCAACGGGATACCCACTGAAACTCCAATGCCCCATGGGTAGGAACGGGCAAGACGGTGTAGAAGGCGATCGCTGCGACTAACTGAGCCGTCCATGAGTTGAGATGGGCAATCATGTTGTCTTACGATCCTTGCTCTTCTTGGAGGTGGAGCCTTGACACAGGGCTCTCCACGCTCCTGAGGATAGACTGAAATTACTTATATTGGGCTAGAAATATACCACAAATATAATTAAAAAGGTTCAGCACCTTGGCTGAATTTCTAAACTCCGCTTAGCGTCATAATTATGTTTTCCACTTAAACCTGAAAATCAAAAATCGCTGTAGGTCGTTCAGGCACTAATTTTCCGTGAATTCTGTGGGAGATTTATCTAATTATCTAAGATAGTATTGTCTCATGCACTACTGAATATGGTTGTTATACAACTGGGTTCGGCAGAGCTGACAATTCTTTGAGGTAAGTCGCTGATATGTCTTTAAACCCAGCTTTGTCCTGAAGTAGTGCATTTACCTCAGCATGATTAACTAACTACTCGTTCCGCCAGCCTCAAGTTTTTTCCTTTAAAGACTGGGTTGCAGACCTGAAGTTCCATTCTTTTGATTTCTCCAACAACATTACCGGACCTAATTTCTCAGGTCATGGCTTTGTCATTACTATGAGTCACGATCAACTTTCTGGAAACACGAAGCTGCCCGCACCTTGCATTGTTGACGCAGGTATTGTGATTAACAAGCAAGATATGCAGCGATTACTTTCCGACCTCAATCGGGTTCGCTACTGCTACCTTCAAGACGGCACCCTGCTCAGCGAAAACGAAGGCTGTGTGCTCGACGTATTTTCCGACCCACAGCGATCAACCTTAGTCGCCAATCACACACTTTACATTAATGTTCACAGTTTTGATTATTTAGAATTGAAACAATCTCCTGATCAGGAGGCGTGGTTTGATCTGGTTCAAGACAATCGTCAACTGCGTTTGATCCCTTTATCTAATCCCTTACAAGACCAAAGTAGCCGCACTTTGAATGCTGCTGCTCTAGAAGCCGTCGTTGCCGAAGTCCTCTCTGCTAGCTGGGATGTTCGGATTGATGACGAAGAAAATTTTTCGTTGTAGTGACTGACGCTTGAGTTCCAATTTTTCGTTTCAGCATCAAGCCCGTTGTAGCCATACTCAGGCGCGGGCTGGTATTTTTTCAACGCCCCACGGTTTGGTTGAAACCCCTCGGTTTATGCCAGTGGGCACTTTGGCGAATGTCAAAACAGTTACGCCACAACAGTTAAAGGCGACAGGCGCGCAAATGGTGTTAGCAAATACTTACCATTTGCATTTGCAGCCTGGAGAAGAGATTGTTGAACAGGCAGGCGGGTTACATCGTTTTATGGGTTGGGATGGACCGATACTCACGGATTCGGGTGGGTTTCAAGTCTTTAGCCTGAGCGAAATTCGGACGATCGCTGAAGAGGGAGTAACCTTTCGATCGCCCCGGGATGGACAAACGATTCACTTTACCCCAGAGCGATCGATTCAGATCCAAAATGCGTTGGGCGCGGATGTGATCATGGCATTTGATGAATGTCCGCCCTATCCTGCCAGTTGGGATGCCGTGAAAGCGGCGACCGATCGCACCTATCGCTGGCTAGAGCGGTGCTTTGCGGCTCACCAACGGGACGATCAAGCCCTCTTTCCGATTGTTCAGGGTGGCGTTTATCCGGATTTGCGCCACGATGCGGCTAAAGCTCTGGCGCAGGTCGAGGCACACGGTTATGCAATTGGTGGGGTGAGCGTGGGAGAACCCGCCGAGATGATCGAGATGATCGTCAAGACAACGGCTCCGCTGCTGCCTGCTAACAAACCCCGATATTTGATGGGGGTGGGGACTCACAGAGAAATGGTGCAGGCGATCGCTGCCGGAGTTGATCTGTTTGATTGCGTCATCCCGACTCGGTTAGCGCGCCATGGCAACGCTCTCGTAAAAGGCGTTCGCTGGAACCTGAAGAATAACCGCTTTCGCAAAGACTTTACCCCCCTGGATGAGCAGTGCCCTTGCTATACTTGCCAGACGTTTACTCGTGCTTACCTGAGCCACTTGCTCCATGCGCATGAAGTGTTGGGGGCGACGCTCATCTCGATTCACAACATCACTGAATTAGTCCACTTTACCCAACGAATTCGAGCGGCAATTTTGGGCGATCGCTTTTTAGAAGAGTTTGGGCATTGGCTAGCGGAGGGAAGTAGGGAGTAGGGAGTGGTTCGACAAGCTCACCAACAGGGGAGTAGAGGAGTAACCTACTTTTCCCTCTTGCCGATCTCATCCGAATGGAGTATGCCACAATCACCTGTCTGGTGGACTGTCTAGCGGGTCACGTTTCCCTACTATAGAAATTGAGGGGATGGCGTTGCGGGGGCGATCGCTATCCCCTCAACCCTTAGGGGTTTTGCATTTAGACCTTGTCTTGAGCGGGTGGCACAACACGAACCTGAGTTAGGGTTTGGCTTAGCTCATTGAGAAACTCAATATCATCTTTAGGTAACGTCCAGGAGCCATCACTCAGCAATCCTCGCTGCAACGGTTGCTTCTCAAGAAACGCAAATGCCTGCCGAAACTGTTGTGGAGTCGCGGCGATCGGTGCGTCAAAGTGGCAGGGAATAATTTGCTGAAAGTCCCAACTTGCCACTTGATTTGCCCAGGCGATCGTCTCTTTGGGGGCACGATTGAGAATCAACGCCTGCAAAATTGGGGCAACGAGTAACTGTCCATTGCGACTCAAGAGCTTGAAGGCAGCTTGCCAATCGGGTTTCCAACGAAAGGGAAATAGCCCAAAATAGGCTTTTTTGGAGCGATCGGGAGCCTTAAAGGACTCTCTCACGGCTTCAAGTAATGTTGGAGTCGCTAGAGCTTGCGGTTGAAAGTACAGAGCAAACAAGGTGACCCGATGCCAACCCTTGCGCCGATTAGCGGGTATATCTCGAACTGGATCGGCAGCACTGTCCTTGGCATGAAAGAGCAGCGGATAGGGGTCAAGCTGTACCACTTCTGGTGGCTCATCGGGGATAGAGACGATGGAATCTGTGACGAGTAACGTGTGCGATCGCCTGTGCAACAATGCCACTTCGCCAAACCAGCGTCGCCCCAAATCAACCGTCAACACGGCATAGTCAAACTCGTCGCTAAAGGGTGCGTCCTGGCTATTTTCGGGGAGAGTGTGGGTTCGCCCACGCGGAAACCCCAACCAACTCAGCGGCAAATTAATCGGAAAACTCCATTGGTTAGGAGCTACAAACACTTGAGCGTTTGGGAAGAACCGCGCAAAGGGACCAACAAATACCTTGTGCTCAATCCCCGAAACCGTTGGCAGAATGATGTACTTCACATCACCGTGTTGTGCCGTCAGTTCATTCAGCAAACGGATACACTCACGGGTAGGGGCGATCGGAGCATACACCAGCAATCCCCCTGACTCCAATCGCACCACTGTCATGCGAATCGGCACGACCACATAAAAAATGCCTTGAATCTGCTCAAACGTCCAGACCGTATCTTTTACGACCTCTTTGCGAAGCGTCCGGCGTTGGCTATAGGGATAGAGCGGCACCACAAACCAATATGACCATGACCACTCCTGAGGGTTGACATCCAGGTTGGGCAATTCTGGTTGTTGTATCTCTTGTGTTGTCATCGTCGCGATCGCATTCCACCGTATCAAAGTGAGTTTACACTACAGAGGCTCCTCTCCGAATCGGCGTGAATCAGGAGGATTACTCTCCAATTCTTAACGGTTTATGGTTCATGGTTTGTGGTCACGAGTTAATGCGAATATCAATTCCCAACAGGAGAACGACGGATAGAGGAGGGGCGTTTCGCGAAACGCTCCTACGAAATGCATACATTTAGATCAGCAACGCCAAATTTGGATTACCAGACCCGTGAATTTCAGCAATGCAATTGATGCCAGTTGGTTGAGCCGTCCCTCAACTCAAATTGCGCCTGACCTGATTGGCTGCACCCTCGTTCGCCAGATGCCAGATGGCATGACATTTCGGGGTTTGATTGTTGAAACGGAAGCCTACGAACCCAACGACCCCGCTATGCACGCTTATCGTCGGCGCACCAATCGTAACCAAATTATGTTTGGGGCAGCAGGTCGAGCTTATGTGTATCAGATCTATGGGTTCTATCACTGCTTGAATGTGGTGACAGACCAAGATGGTGTTCCCAGTGCAGTGCTGCTCCGCGCCCTGGAGTTGACACCCATTCCAGATTGGATTGACCCTGAACGGGAACCTAAGCCTCATCGAGTTGCAGCAGGACCGGGAAAACTTTGTCTGGCACTGAAGATTGATGTATCCCTGAGTACTACCGTGTTGCAACCGGGACAACCCCTCTGGTTAGAACACCGCACTCCCCAGTTTCAGGAGCAATTTGACCGGGGACAGTTAGCTCTGACACAAACGACTCGGATTGGTTTAACAAAAGGAGTAGACTTGCCCTGGCGGTGGTACTTGTCAAGCTCTTCTGCTGTCTCAAAGCGAGAAAAGAGAGGGCCCTCTAACGGGTATTAACAGCTGGGTGTAACCCGTGCTCAAAATAAACTTAAGCGTAAAAGTTTATACAATCTTTACCTCTCTCCAGTTTGTTTTTATTCTCCTGGGGGAAGTCTAAAATCAGGAGTTGTTTTGCACGGTAGCAGCCTACAGCAAGTTTCAATTGTGTATGCCACATCATTCTTTGACGTTGCCTGAATATACAGGCATTTGTTGTGGGGTACTCGTCTGAAAACCGCTGTATCACTGAATTCACTTTTGCTCCTTCACACTTCACTGGTGAATAGGGGTTTATGGTGTTTGTCCCATTCTCGATTTCAGTGCCTTGCGGACAGCCTCAATTAGCCTTCTCATTAATTGTTAGAGGATATAACGATGGTATTTCGGAATCATCAACGGACGTACTTAGTGGTGGCGGGTGTGATGTCGGCGATCGCCTTTACAGCCACGGCGGCTTTAGCTCAAAGTCGAGAACTGTGGATGTATAACGGTGATGCTACTGCTGTTGAAGGTTATTTCAATGCAGGTGAAAGCATTTATGCTACTTGTGATGCTGACTGCACCGATCTCGATATCACGCTCTATGACTCTCGCGGTAACGTCGTAGCACAAGACCTCCTTCCCGATGCAAACCCCATTGTCGTTGCTCCTAGTGCAGGCAATTACCAGGTTTTGCTCTCGATGCCCAGTTGCACTACAGATGCTGGATGCGCGGTATGGGTGGACTCAGACCAAGGTTTCTAACCCATCTCTCGGTTCCGTAAACACGATGGCTGCTCTCTAACAGGACTTACGCAGTTGGAAGAACGAAACGAGGAGCAGCCAAATAAGCTCGAATGGCATCCCGTACGATCGCCGACTTTGCCTCATACCAACTGACCCCTG
>NZ_JACJSA010000046.1 GCF_014697545.1 Oscillatoria sp. FACHB-1407
ACTGCTAGCATGAAAAGCAACCACCTGACTCGCCTGATCTCCTGCCATGACCGCAGAACGGTTAGCCAAAATTCCGCCCCTTGAAAGCGGCGCACCCGGAAAGCATTTTTTGCAGTCGGCAATTCCCAGGACTATGGCTGGCGGGCGAAGCCCTCTTGTCTGGCAATTTGGGAAAGGTACTTCGTGTTCTTGGACAAGGAATCGGAGTCCAGAGCATGGGGAATTTATAGCCTCTCTTTAATCCATCGTCCTCAGCATGTTTGAAAAACTTGGCAAATTTCAAGGTATTCAACAGGTAACTTGGTACGCTTGGGAGACTGAGAGACGAAGATGATACTAGAAATCTGTTCGGGTAATCTGCTTGAGACAAATGCTGAAGCTCTTGTAAACACCGTCAATTGTGTTGGTGTTATGGGAACGGGGTTGGCACTGCAATTTAAGCAGGCATTCCCGGAAGATTTTGAGGAGTATCAACGGGGTGCCAGGATGGCGAAGTCAAGCCAGGGCAGATGTTTATCATGCCGACAGGTTATCTAACTCATCCCCGTTACATCATCAACTTTCCCACCAAACGTCATTGGAAAATCCATCCCGCATTGAAGATATTGAAATCGGGTTGCAAGCACTGATTGAATCAGTAAGGTGGCTAAAGATCCGCTCGATCGCCGTTCCGCCTCTCGGTTGTGGCAATGTGCAGAGTTCGCAGCAAAAGCGGTGGTTGCTCTTAAAAACTCTAGTGAAGACATTGCTGCTGATCTGGGACTACCGCATAAGCGCAAAGATTGGGAAGATGAACATTGGGAAGCTTACTCCTCAGCTACATGATGGATCTACTCACCTGCGACCTGAAGCCTTAACCATACATGACCACTACTCAGGAGGCTTGCAATATACCCTTGGCAGCATTCCATTACACCCAGAGCAGCATACGCTTGATTTTACATAAGGGACATTCGATCGCCTCACGCAAGTAGAGCAAACCAAAAATCCAGAATCAGGCACCTGGGGTGGACGACGCGCCGTTGGCGCTGCTTGAACACTAAAGATTTGAACTTCTACCACATCCGTTGTGGGCTGAAAGGGTAAGGTTGCGGTGGGCGATCGCGGTTTCCATGCAAACGATTCTCCATTCTAATGCGATCGCCCTTCTGCGATCGGTTCACTGTAGGTCGCTATATCAATCCCACTCCTAAATTGAGCGTTTGGCTCAGCAAAATAGTC
Organism: Oscillatoria sp. FACHB-1407; assembly: GCF_014697545.1. GTDB lineage: Bacteria > Cyanobacteriota > Cyanobacteriia > Elainellales > Elainellaceae > FACHB-1407. The sequence goes on from NZ_JACJSA010000046.1 coordinate 1,222, forward strand.
CTCTGGCAATATTTGGTTCAAGTCATCCGCCAAATAAGTTGACCAGGCATTATAAAAACCATGCCAGTGCCGCCGATGACTTAATGGAGGACGAACGTGATCAAGAAGTACCATATCGCTGGCTTTTAATGGTTCACTCAGGTTGATTTTAGCCTTCCCCCTATGAATCATTTCGTTCGTGTCAACCGAACGATAAATAACGATTTCAACAACAAACTGGTAATTAAAGAATTTCCAACCATGACAGAGGAAACCACTAAAACTCATTTTGCTACCCTCACTGGCTTTCAACCTCGCCAATTTCAGCAAGAGACGATCGCTACCATCCTCTCTGGGCAAAACATCCTTCTTCGCGCACCAACTGGTTGCAAATCAATGAATCCCGCTTGCGGGACTGAAGCCCCCACTCCCCCTTATAAACAAAAATTACGCCTGCCTACTTACACAGTCTCCTATCAATTTGATATAAGAAGCGACCTAGACTGCTGTTTTCTAGGTTTAATTTCGGTGAAGTCTCTGAGGAGTAAGCTCGTTACGTTGCAATAATATATTGCGGCTAGAGTAATTTTTTTAATCCTTGGGAAGACGTGCTTTTGAATTTTGAGAATAGAACATACTGCATTGGGTTGTAGAGGGAGAAAATCTCATAATGGCTAAAGAGCATCACATCCAACAGCAACTGGAGGCTGCCCAGGCTCAAATCCACCAACTATCTCAACAACTAGCTGCTGAGCGTGATGCCGCTTGCCAGGTTCAGGCCCAACTGCAAGGGCAGATTGAGCAACAGCAGCGGTACATTGCTGAGCTTGAAGCCCAAACTACATATTTGCAGTGGATTATCAATACCAGCCCAGCGACCACCTACAGTTGCGAGGCTGTCTCCCCCTACTCCTGTATCTACGTCAGCCAAAGCCTTGAGACGATTTTGGGCTACACCCCAGAGGAATTCAAAGCAGAACCCGATTTTTGGGAACAGCGATTGCACCCAGAGGATGTCCCCGGTGTGTCGGCTGTCATCCCTATATTGTTTGAGCAGGGCAAGCTTCAACATGATTATCGGATTTGCCATCGGGATGGTCATTATGTATGGATCCGTGATGCTCTAGTTCTGCTGCGAGATCCTCAGGGAGTGCCCCAGCAAATGGTGGGCTTTTTTACAGATATTAGCGAACAGAAACGGCTTGACGCCGAACGCCAACACACAGAACAACTCGTCGAACAAGAACTCCAGCGTATTGCCAAAGAAAATCGCCAGTTTCGCGAGACCTTGACAACTCAGGAAGCTACCTATCGCCATCTGTTTGACCGCAATCCTCAGCCGATGTGGGTATACGACCTGGAAACTCTGCGATTTTTGGCCGTGAATGATGTGGCGATCGCCAAATATGGCTATTCCAGTGCAGAATTTTTGGCCATGACCATCGCTGACATTTGCCCTCCCGAAGAGGTGCCCCGACTGTTGGAGAATGTGGCCCAGGCTAGCTCAGGGTTGGATATGGCTGGGGTCTGGCAGCATAGCCTGCGGGATGGTCGAATTATTCAGGTCGAGATTGTGTCGTATGCCCTGGAGTTTGAGGGGCGACGGGCTGAATTGGTGATGGCTCAGGATGTAACTGACCGTATCCGCGTGGAACAGGCTCTACGCCATAGCGAAGAACGCTATCGCCTGTTGGTCGAACTGGCTCCTCAGTTGGTCTGGAGTGCTGATCTGGCAGGGCGTAATATTTATGTCAGCACGCGCATGAGTGAATATATCGGCTTGCTCCCAGAGGAGTTGATGAACTTTGATTGGCAAGCCGTTGTTCATCCCGATGACTTGGGAGCAGTGCGCGATCGCTGGATCGAGTCAGTGCAAACAGGAATACCCTATGAGACTGAGTATCGGATACGTCGAGCCGATGGAGAATACCGCTGGCATCTGATTCAAGCCATTCGTGTTCAGGATAATCCGGAGATGCAGTGGCTGGGAATGGCTACCGACATTCATGATCGCAAACAGGCCGAACTTGCCCTGCAAGACTTGAATCAGTCTTTAGAGCAGAAGGTTGCAGAACGCACCGCAGAACTCTTAACCAGCGAGGCCAAGCTGCAAGCCATCCTCAACTATTCCCCCTCTCTGATTTATGTCAGAGATCTGGAGGGACGGCACACCCTGGTCAATCAAGCTTACTTAGACTTATTTGGCTGCACCCAGGAAGCGGTGGTGGGCAAAACCAACCATGATCTTTTCCCACCCGCCATTGCTGCGGCAATTCAAGCGAACGACGAACGGTTGTTGCAACTGGGCGAACTTCAGCAGTTTGAAAAAACCGTTCGGGTCAACGGCGAAGATCGGAGTTTTCTCTCCAATAAATTTTTGCTGCGAGATAGCCAGGGTGAAGTCTATGCCCTCTGTGGGATGTCTACCGACATTACCGATCGCAAAGCTATGGAAGTAGCCCTGCAAGCTAGCTACGATCGCCTGCAAGCGATGTTGGCAGCTTTGCCCGATCATGTCTTCCGGGTCAACCGTGAAGGGGTATACCTTGACTTCTACCCCTCTAATTCCACTCTGGAGATTACTGGCCTCGATACGTTAGTTGGGCGCACCATGACAGACGTGTTACCCCCTGAAGTTGCCCAAGCTCATCTACACCGAATAGAACAGGCACTCAACACTCAAACCGTCCAGGTGAGCGAGCAGCAGGTAGAGGCTAACGGTACGAGGCTCATTCGGGAAGTGAGGGTGGCTCCCTGTGGTACTGACGAAGTTTTGTTTATCATCCGCGATATCACCGAGCGCAAACGCATCGAGGCCTGGTTCAACCGCCAACTGGCGGCCATTGAGGCCGCCATTGATGGCATCGCAATCCTGCAAGATAACAAATATCTATATTTGAACCGTGCCCACCTGGAACTGTTTGGGTATGACCAAGCCGAAGAGCTGGTTGGGCAATCCTGGACGATACTCTATAGTCCGGAAGAACTGGCCCGTTTTGAACGGGAGATCTTGCCTATACTGGCGCGTGACGGAGCCTGGGTCGGAGAAGCCATTGCCACTCGCAAAGACGGCACCACCTTTGATGAGCAGCTATCCCTAACGCTGGCAGAGGACGGATTGCTGATTTGTATAAGCGGCGATATCAGCGATCGCAAACAGGCCGAACTAGACTTGCAGCGAACCAACGCCGAACTAGCCCGTACCACTCGCCTTAAAGACGAGTTTCTAGCCAACATGAGCCATGAACTGCGTACCCCCCTTAATGCCATCCTGGGCATGACTGAGGGGCTGCAAGAAGAAGTCTTTGGCCCTCTCACCGACCGTCAGCGTCGTAGCCTGACTACCATCGAAACCAGCAGTAACCACTTGTTATCGCTAATTAACGATGTTCTAGACGTAGCCAAAATTGAAGCCGACCAACTCGAACTTGACTATGGTGCCGTCAATGTGAGCCTACTATGCAACTCCAGTCTTACCCTGGTCAAACAACAGGCTCACAAGAAATGTCTGCACCTCGAAACGCACGTTCCCAACAATCTACCTGATCTCTATGGGGACGATCGCCGCCTCCGCCAGACGCTTGTTAACTTGCTGAGCAACGCCATTAAGTTCACCCCTGAAGGTGGGCGGATCACCGTCACGGCATTCTACACGCCCCTGGCACCGGAGGCGATCGCCAACAACCGGGAACTCATCCACCCCCAGGGAGATCCCTCCGCCACCGTGGGTATTTTGACCCTGATGGTTGCCGATACAGGCATTGGGATTAGTTCTGAAAATGCGAAAAAGCTGTTTCAACCCTTTATCCAGATCGATAGCGCACTCAACCGTCAGCATGAGGGCACCGGGTTGGGATTAGCCCTGGTGAAGCGCATCACCGAAATGCATGGCGGTAAGGTAGAACTGACCAGCGAAGTCGGCAGCGGCAGTTGTTTCACCCTGCAACTGCCCATCATGGTTATCCCCTCAGGCAGTTTCCCTACAGCAGCTTCCAAAGCCTCCATCGAAGCCCCACCGCCCTTAGACCCCGCTACTGCCCCCCTAATTTTGCTGGCTGAAGATAACGAAGCTAATATCAGCACTACGACAGTCTATTTAAAGGCTAAAGGATATCAACTCATTGTGGCAAACGACGGTACTGAAGCCGTCAACCTGGCCATTAGCGCTAACCCAGATTTAATTTTGATGGATATTCAAATGCCCCAGCTAGATGGATTGGAAGCCATTCGCCAGATTCGCCAAAATCCAGACCTGGCAAACGTGCCCATCGTAGCGATTACTGCATTGGCCATGCCAGAAGATCGGGAACGCTGCCTGGCTGCCGGAGCAAACGAATATATCAGCAAACCCCTTCGCCTGAGACAGCTTTCCCACGTGATTCAATCCCTTCTGGCAAACCGATCCGTCGAATAGACAGCAACCCCAAGCTAAGATTCTTTTCTTTCCCTTCCTTGTCGATCGCCTAAGCTGAGTTTTTCAGGGACGACTAATTAATTCTTTTCTATTAGATTGGCTACTTCTATGACCAAATCGTCAGGATCAATGGGTTTGGAAATATGCGCTTGAAATCCGGAGGCGATCGCCTGTTGACGTTCTTCTTCCGAAGCATAAGCCGTTAAAGCGATCGCAGGAATTTGTCCCCCTTGGGCAGGAGTGAGCGATTCGCTTCGCGAAGCCTCGAAGAGTCGCACCTGGCGAATCAGGTCATACCCATTTTCATTGGGCATTGAAATATCGATAATCAGAAGATCGGGAATTTGTTGAGCGAATTCTTTAAGGGCATCTGAAACAGATGAAACAGCAACAACATCCGCACCATAGGATTGCAGAATGAAGATCACTAATTCCCGTCCATCTGTTTCGTCCTCAACCAGTAAAATCCTTAAGCCATCAAGAATAGCTCTATTCTCAATCCCCTCACTGTTATCAGTTTCTTGGAAGGAAGATTGTTCTACAGTCAGTGCTTTGTTTGTTACAGGAAGTAATGGAAGACGAATCGTGAAAGTTGCTCCCTGACCTTCCCCAGCACTTTCTGCTTGAATGCTGCCACCATGTAACTCAATTAAGTGACGGGCAACCGCTAATCCTAACCCTAGCCCTCCATATTTGCGGGTAGTTGAGCCATCTGCCTGACTGAAGCGTTCAAACACATGAGCCAGAAAGTCCGCTTTGATGCCAATCCCGGTATCGCAGATTTTAATTTGGGCACAGGTATCCACCCGTTCCAGGTGAATTTCAATCTGCCCACCCCCTGGAGTAAATTTAACTGCATTGGATAGCATATTCCAGATCACCTGTTGGAGGCGATCGCTATCCCCTGCCACGAACCCTACAGAACCATCCAGATAAGTTTCAAGCGTAATTCCTTTGGCGTTAATGGCAGCTTCTAACGGTTCCAATGCGTTATAAATCACCGGAATTAGGCTAATAGGGCGAACGTTCAACCGCAATTTCCCATTGATGATTTTTGAGACGTTGAGAATGTCTTCAACCAACTGGGTTTGTAGCTTGGCATTGCGCTCGATCGTCTCTAACGCGTTGTTGAGCATGGTGGGATTCAGGTTACTCGTTCGCAGCATTCGTGACCAACCCAGAATGGCATTCAGCGGCGTTCGCAATTCGTGAGAAAGAGTAGCCAGAAATTCATCTTTCAAACGGCTAGCAGACTGAGCAGTTGCCCGTTCCTGTTGAGCGACGTCATACAGATGCGCATTATCGATCGCCAATGCGGCTCGACGGGCTAATTCTTCTGCCAGGATTTGATCTGTGGAACTGTAAACTCGTCCTGATTCGGCTGAAACAAATGTAATCGTGCCTAAAATCCGTCCATGGGCTTGAAGGGGAACGACGATCGCTGACTTTAACCCTAACTCACGCAGAATTCTTAAATGATCTGCATCACGCGCACTGGCGACGAGTTGTTCATCGGTAATGATTGGGTATCGTTCGGTTTTCCCAGTTTGTAGAACCCGTCCAATCCCCTGAGATGCATTGAGATCGACGGGATAGCGTTGCTGTAATTCTTGTCCCAGTTTTACTTTGTCGGGATCTTGATGCGTGAGTACGGTGCGACGAACGGTTTGGTTAGGTTCAATCAGGTCAATGGCACACCAGTCAGCGACTTGAGGAACAACAAGCTGGGTGATCTGGGCCAGGGTTGTTTCATAATCTAAGCTGGAACTCAAAATAGCTCCAGCTTCAGCCAGGAATTGCAGCGACAGTTCAGCTTGCTTGCGACTGGTGATATCTTCTACCAAACTATCAATAAAGGTTTCGTTATCAAGCCGATTCAGGGTTTTGCTCCAGCACACCCAAACGGTGGAACCATTGGCGCGGCGCAGTTGAATCTCCTGGGCAGGCAAATGTCCGTCTTGCTTGAGGCGTTCCAGCAGTTGAACAATATCTAACGATGAATCAAAAAGTTCAGCCAGTTGAATCATCTGCGCTTCTGCTAAAGTCTCTACGCTCAGTAGCTTTAAGAAAGCGGCGTTCGCTTCGACAATTTGCCCGTTCAGCGTAGAGCGAAAAACTCCAACGTCTAGTTGATTCAGCAGGGATTGTAACCGTAGCTCCAGGCGATCGCTCTTACGCCGTTCTTCTGCACGTTCATAAGCCCGACGCACGGCGATCGCCAATCTGACCAACCGCTGAGGCGATTTGATCACATAGTCATCCAAGCCAGATTTCATCGCTTCGACGGCGATCTCCTGACTTCCACTATTGGTAAACATCACAACCGGGCAATTCGGATGCTGGGATTTAATCCTCTGGAGCACCTGAATTCCATCACTCCAGCGTAGGAGGTAGTCCGTGACAACAATGTCAAACCCGCCACCTGTTAATGCCTGGGCTAGTTCTTCTGCATTTGTAATCTCAGTAATTTGAGTATCGGGGAATTCGTGGCTGAGAACTCGGATAGCCAGGGCGCGATCGTCAGCATTGTCATCAATCAGAAGGATACGCAGCATTAACCAGATATATAGATCCTAAAGATCATCTCTTAACCACAGCGGGTAAAAATCTATCTCAATGGGGATAAACTTCTCAACTTGAAATCTGGTGAACCTGACAGATTTGCATCGGTAGCTTGACCGTAAAGCAGGTCTGCTCTGAATGACTATCAACCTCAATACTCCCTTGCAATTGCTCTACCATTCTTTTGACCAGAGCAAGACCTAACCCTGTGCCTCCCTGTTTCCAGCGATCGCCCCCTGGAACCCGATGAAATTTCTCGAAAATCAGGGGTAGCTGATCGGCAGGAATCTCTACGCCTGAATTCTGAATTGTCAACGTAAGGATGCCACTTGAACCTGCATTTGAGTTCGATGCAGTATGGGCGGAGAGACGCTCCAAATTGACCGTCAGCACAATTGACTCTTGAGGTGGCGTGTACTTACACGCATTGTTGAGCAATTCGGACAAAATTCTGGTTAGGACAGCCTGGTCTGAGATGACGGGAGATAAGGGAGAGGTAACACTGACGCTGAAATTTTGCTGACGATTGGCAGCACGTTCTTGAAAGGGTTTTATCACTTGAGAGAGCCATTGTTCTAAATCAATCACTTCTTGGTTTAGAGCATGAAGACCTGAATCGAGTTGCTGTAAATCTAGAATGTCGTTAATTAGGGCAATTTCGCGATCGCATTCCTGTTGCAAAATCTGAAAGTAGTGATCAACTTTATTGGGTGAACGATGACCGTTGGGTTCTGGTAAAACATTCTGTTTCAGCATCTGAAGTGCAAATTTAATATTCGTCATGGGTGCTCTCAAGTCATGAGTCACCATATTCAGGAAATCATCTTTAAGTTGATTTAATTGAGTTAACTCTTCGATTTTTACTTTAGCCAATTCAATTTGCTTGTGTTCTGTAATGTCCTCCACGAGTCCATCCAGAAACCAATCCTCATCAATACAAACCGTCACCATATTCCAGCGAGTCCAAATCACCATTCCATCAGGACGGCTCCATTGCACCGATTGAACCGGAATTTGTGAAAGTTGTTGAGATAATGCTGGAACAGACAGAAAATTGTTCAGATTAAGTGCTTGGTTCTCCGAGTTGTCAATGCCTAAAAGCTTTAAGAATGCAGCGTTACTTTCAAGAATACGACCGTCTAATGTAGCCCGAAAAACTCCAACCTCTAGTCGATGCAACAGAGATTGCAACCGGGATTCTAACTGATTGCTGTGGCGACGCTCCTTAACCCGTTCTAAAACATTACAGACGGCTGTTCTCAGTCGCACAAAGTGTTTAGGCGCTTTGAGAACATAATCATCCAGTCCGGCCTTCATGGCTTCTACGGCAATTTCTTGGCTCCCGCTATTGGTAAACATCAAGACGGGGCAGGCTGGTCTCTGTGCTTTAATGACATGGAGCAGGGCAATTCCATTGCTCCAGTGGAGTTGGTAGTCCGTGATAACAATATCGAAATTATTAGCGGCTAACGCTTGAGAAAACTGCTCTGAGATGGCAACCTCTTGGACTTGCAGGTTGGGAATTGCTTGCCTTAATTCTCGAATAGCAAGCAGTCGGTCATCGGCGTTGTCATCAATCAGTAAAACGCGCGGCATCAGACGAACAAGATTGTTTTAATTTATTTAAGGGTATAGAGGTTACTGAATCATTTAAGTTGTGAGAATAAAGGGATTGAAGAAAGATTAAGGACAGTGTTGAGTTAACCAAAATTTTAGGATGCTAACACAGTAGGTGCTTGATTAAATGAATTCCAGTAGTGATGCAGTGTTTTTATTGTTTCTAAAAGATTGTCAAAACCCACTGGTTTCACCAAATAGGAGTTGGCACCCAGATCATAGGCGCGATTAATATCTGACATTTCTTTGGAGGATGTCAAAATCACAACGGGTAATCGCTTCAAGTGAGGCTGCTGTCGTAACCATTCTAAAACCTCATGCCCGGACTTAATCGGAATTTTGAGATCTAATAGCAACAGACTGGGGAAAGGATAAAGTTCCCGATCAGCATAGCGATCGCTACCCGTTAAGTAGAGAATAGCCGACTCCCCATCTTGCACAACTTGAATCGGATAGGGAATATTGGCACGACGGAAAGCCCGTTGAATCAACAACACACTATCTGGATTATCTTCTGCCAATAAAATGGTTTGCATACTCTTACGCCTCGACTGCTGGTAATTCAATCCAAAAGCGGCTACCTTGCCCCAGTTGCGACTCTACGCCAACCTGTCCTCCCATGCGCTCCATGCCTCTACGCACGATCGCCAACCCAATGCCAGTACCGGGATATGCCTCAATCCCGTGTAGCCGCTCAAACACGCGGAAGATTCGGCTTTGATTATCTGGAGCAATCCCAATGCCATTGTCTTCTATCCAAACCCGTATCCTTTGCTCTCGATGTTCTGCCCAGATATGCACATGCGGTTGCGTGTCACGACTGACAAACTTAACTGCATTGGTCATCAGGTTAGATAGCACTTGCAGCAAAGTAATGTAATGTCCACTTACTTTTGGTAGAGGACGATCTACGGTTACTTGAGCGTTTTGTTCGCGTAGCTTTCCCTCTAGCTGAGACAAAGCATCTGTGACTAAAACCTCTAAATCAACTGTCTGGAGTTGGATGTTTGCCCCAAACTGGCTGTAGGTTAGCAGGTTATCGATTAACTCATAGGCACGCAGCGCGCCCCTGTTGATGCGTTGCGCGAAGTCTCGCCCCATTTCGTCCAGGCGATCGCCATAGTCTTCGATCAACGCCTGGGCAAATCCCTGCATCGTGCGCAGCGGTTCCCGCAAATCATGGGAGACGGAGTAGGCAAATGCTTCCAGTTCGGCATTGGCTTCTTCCAATTCTGCGGTTCGTTCTGTCACCCGTTGTTCTAACGTTTCGTTGAGTTGCTGAATGGCAAACTCGGCTCGTTTGCGCTCAGTGATCTCTTCGATCAAGCCATCGACAAAGGTTTCGCCTTCGATCGTATGCACCATCCGATTGAGCAGCACCCAGATTGTTTTTCCGTCGGCTCGGCGCAGTTCAACCTCCCGTTCCCATGGCTTAGGTTCAGCGGAAGGCTGCACATCCATAAAATACTGCTTAAAATTCCCGTCCGGTAGCTCAGACAGGGTTTCTACTCCCAGCATCCGCAAAAAAGCTGCATTCACTTCGAGCAGTTGCCCATCGGGTTTGGCTCGAAAAACGCCAACATTGAGGTGATTGAGCAGGGATTGGAACCGCATATCCAATTGAGCCGATCGCTTGCGTTCCTCCGCCCGTTCCAGTGCACCTCGGACGGCTGCCGAGAGTTGAATAAAATACTTGGGATATTTCAGCACATAGTCATCCAACCCTGCTTTCATGGCTTCTACGGCAATTTCCTGGCTCCCTGTGCGAGTGAACATGATGACCGGGCAGTTGGGATAGCGTTCTTTGACCTGGCGCAAAATAGTAATGCCGTCGCTCCAACCCAGTTGATAGTCCGTAATTACCAGATCAAACTCACCCGATTCTAAAGCCCTGGCAAACTCAGGTTGATTGGCGATCTCGTGAGGCTGTACTTGCTTAAAAGCACGCTTCAGTTCGCGAATGACCAAAATCCGATTATTGGGAATATCATCAATCACTAAGATGCGTAACATGGATTGTGTATCGACTTCACGCTCATAGATGGTTGTTTGGACTGGGGAGTTCGATCCAGAAGCGACTTCCCTGCCCGACTTGAGACTCCACACCGACCCGTCCTCCCATGCGCTCAACTCCTTTCCGGACGATCGCCAGTCCAATGCCAGTGCCAGGGTAAGCATCCAGACCATGCAATCGTTCAAAAATATTGAAAATTCGCTCTTGCTGTTCTACCGCAATTCCAATCCCGTTGTCTTGTATCCACAGGCGCGTCCAATCTTCTACGTCCTCTGTCCAGATTTCTATCCTGGGATGCATTGCCGGAGCCACAAACTTCATGGCGTTATTGATCAAGTTCATCACCACCTGAATCAGCGTACTGCGATGCCCAATGGCAGATAGCAAGGGTTCTCTGACCGTGATTTCTGCGTGGGTTTCCTCGATCCGGGTTTCCAGTAATTGCATCGCCTCCTCAATGACCAACTTGAGTGAAATGGGCTGAAGCTGAATGCTGGCTCGGCTCAAACGGCTATATTGCAAAAGGTTTTCGATCAGGGCATCCATCCGCATCGCGGCGTTGCTGATCCGCTGAGCGTAATCCTTTCCAACCACGTCTAGCTGATCGGTATAATCCTCAACTAATGCCTGGGCAAACCCCTGCATCGCCTGGAGGGGCGTTCGCAAATCGTGGGAAACCGAATAGGCAAAGGCTTCGAGTTCTGAATTGGCATCCTGCAACTCGCTGGTACGCTCCTCAACTAACGTTTCTAGCTCCAGGGTGTAATGTTCTAACTGATCGCGGAGTTGGCTTTGTTGAATGGCGATCGCCAACTGATTGGCAACTTCCTGAGCAATTTGCAGGTGTTCATCATTGAACGCCGATCGCTGATGAGTCCCCAGGTTGAGCACACCCACCAGGTTTTCCTCTGCCAGTAAGGGGACGGTCAAACAACTTCTCATTTCCTGACCCAACAACTGTTGCAGCCCTGGAGAGCAATGATGGTGGGCTTCAATGTCCTCGATATAGCGATAGGGTTCCTGCTTAATCGTTTCAACCGGAACAAAATCATCAATGGGAACTGTTGTGCCTTCAAGGGGCAAGGGTTCTCCTGATTCCACCCCAGTCAGCATTCGAGCCTGATTAGACTCCAACTCAAACAGCAAAATAAAGGCTTGCTGGCAGGGAATGAGGCTACAAATTCGAGTCAGTGCTAATCGAACGGGATCTTCGAGCGATCGCGCCAACAAAATCACATTGTCGATCGCATGAAGCGTTTCCAACCGTTCCGCATAGCGTTTGAGTGACTGTTCGGCGCGTTTGCGATCGCTAATATCGGCAAAGTAAATTGACAGTCCATTCGCACTGGGGTAGATATTCACCCGCAGCCAAATATTGATGACGGGGGAATAGGTTTCATAACTGACGGTTTTCTGTTCTCGCACCGCTTGCATGTGGGCTTCATAGGATTCCGTCCCAACCGCTTGCGGAAACTCTGCCCAAATACGTTTGCCAATCAAATCCTCACGTCGCTTGCGCCACAGCTGCTCTGCCTTACGATTGATATAGGTAAATTTCCAATCGTGATCAACCGCGTAGAAGGCATCACTAATGCTTTCTAGAATTTCTGTATTCTGTTGATACGCCTCAATTAACGCTTGCTCCGCCCGTTTGCGTTCGGTGACATCGGCCATAATTGCCACAATACTCCTGACCACCCCATCCGTATCCTGGAGTGGGGCAGACCACCCATTGACGGTGATGGTCTGCCCATCTTTTCGAGGGCGTTGCGCTTCAATTCCATCGAGGGATGCTCCCTGGAATGCCTGCTTCAGATTCCTCTGAAATTCCTCCTGGTAACTGCCTTGGGACATGGGGGCAGGATGACCCATCACTTCTTGTTCACTCCAACCAAAAATTCGCTCGGCGGCTGGACTCCACAGGCCAATCTTGCCCTGGCGATCGAAGGTCATAATCGCCAGTGGCGAAGCCTGAATAATGGTTTGTAGCGTATGATTCGTCTCTCGTAATGCCTCTTCCGCTTGCTTGCGATCGCTAATGTCGTGAACAACTTGAGAAAATCCCCGCAGTCGTCCCCTTTCATCTCGCAACGCCGTTGTCACCGCTTCAGCCCAAAATAGAGAACCATCTTTGCGGACATGCCATCCTTCATCCACCCATTGCCCGTGGGCGATCGCTTCCTGCAAGATAGACTCTGGCTTCCCCCGCTCAATCTCTTCCGGAGGAAAACATAAGGCAAATGAGCGTCCCATGATGTCAGCAGGACGATATCCTTTTAACCGTTCGGCTCCTGTATTCCAGGTATTCACAATGCCGTCTGGATCAATGGTATAAAAGGCGTAGTCTTTCACCTGGTCAACCAGTAAGCGATACCGTTCCTCACTTTCCTGATACGACCGGGAACTGGCTTCTGCCCGTTGTTTTTCAGACAGTAAACGCCTGTTCAGCAGGCTCACAAATGCGCCGATTGCGAAAAATACACCCAAACGCAGCAGATCGCCAAGATGGGGATTCAAGACCGATTCGTAAGACCATTGAGGTAGAAACCCAAACCCCAGCAGTCCGCTCAAAATCGTAGCCAGTAGACCTGGCCCCAAACCGCCATAGTGAGAACTCACCATGACGGCTGGAATAAACAGGAGAAAGGGCGATCGCGTCCCCCACAACGGCAGCAGCAACAGAGATAACAAGACACTGAACACTGCAACGCCATATCGTGTGTACGACGAGAAGAGTCGCGGCAAGCGGTTCAAATTAATGTTCATAACCTTCCATCTTAGGGACAGAGAAGGTTACTGCGAATCTTCAGAATGATGGACATTCAACAAGAGAGAGTTATTGCCTGGGAGAGGCTATCTGCTTCTCAGTTTTCTTCCTTTTGAGAAAAAAGATTATCGCTGTAGATCTCTGTAGGCAGCCTCAATGCAGGCGATTAGTTCCGGAATATCAAAGGGTTTACTCACAAAGTGAGCAATATTCAAGGCTTGGGCAAGTTGGTTTAAGTCTTCGTAAGCAGTTGCAAAAACGACCCCTAGCTTTACTCCCTGCGCTTTAAGCCTTTGATAAACCTCAGCACCTGTTAATTCTGGCATTCGATTATCCAGAACCAATACATCGGGCTGGTTTTGCATCACTTTTTCTAACGCCTCTTTTCCATCCCGCGCCTCTGAAACAGCCCAGCCTTCTTGCTCCAGAATAAAGCTCAGCATGATGCGACTGTCATCATCATCATCAGCGATCAGAACTTTGCGTGTCTCTAATTTTTCGGTTGGCATACAGTTAAGTGGCTAGAGGAAAGGTCAACACCAGGGTTGCTTGTCGGCTCTCCTTGATCAAATGCAGTTCTGGATTTATTGAAAAGCTCACCTGCACCAATCCATCCATTGACAGCTTCTCCACTCTAACGGCAACACTGTCTCCTTCAACCATCTGTTCAAAGGATTTTAGAAAATATCGCAATAATTGACGAATTAATTCTTTGTGATCTGCCAGAACACGGATGGGTTCTGTCCAACAAGGAACAAGTTCAACTCTACGAATCGCAATTTCTGTCTTCAATAGATCAATGAGATCATCCAGCTTATCGGTAATGCAGATAGATTGAACAATCCCCCTTTGCGAGGATGCCAGATCATGCCAGAGATTCGCACGCCGACGAAATAACTGAATAGATTGCTCTGCCTGCTGTACTAATTGCAAGGCATAGTCTAATCGACTCCTCGCCACCAAACGCGAACTCATTTCTAGCTTTAAGCGAGCTGCCTGATGCGATTGAATCAGATCTTGCTTAAGTTTTTCTAACGGTTGATAGTCATCGGGACTGGCTGCTAACACCTGGCGAATGTCCTTCTCTAAATTCGCCACCATCAGATCTGCTTCAATTCCATGTGAGGCACAGAGAAGAATTTCTTTGAGTCGTTGCCCTACCTCAGGGCGACGAACCGAGATACTAAAGACTCCCGTAACTTCCCGTTTTTCGTTGTATAGGGGAATGCCTTGACAGGTAAACGGATGAAACCCTTCAATGAAATGCTCTGTGGCAGCAATTTCGACATATCCGGCTTCAGCCAAAGATGTGCCAATGCCATTGGCCCCAGCAATGCCTTCTGAAAGCAGGGAACCTGAGTTCGGGAATGGTTCAGGGCCATTGATGGTTTGATCGTCTCCCATCACCCCCAGGACAATGGCATTGCGATCGCCCAACATCACAGCATGACGCTCTTGCCCCGCCGCTTGTGACAACATCCGAAAGTAGGGGCGAGCCGCATTGATCAAGTCTCGATTTTGCTCCAGCAATTGCTCTGTTTCCCGCACCGATAACTGCTCGGCTTGCATTGCACGGGGGTTTGCTCCTTGCAAATGCGATCGCTCCCAAGCCCGATGAATTGGCGATCGAAGCAACTGAGCAGAAATAGCTCGCGTAGAACGGTAGAGCCTTCCAGCTTCCCAGGCATTCTTACTTGAAGAACTTATACGTTGAGCCATCTAACTTTCAATCTATCGATTCTCTTACTTCAAGGTGTTTGCCTAACCCTTTTATCCCTTCAACAAAATCTTTCTTTATAGACGCAACCATTTGGGTTATGGCAAGGGGTTGTGGAGGCAGTAACTCCACAGCAGGGGTTCTACCCCTGCGCCTCGTCTTAAGCACCGTGGCTACGGCTATGTAATAAAATTTGATAATCTCTGTATCTATTTCCATCTTAAGCCAATCCAAATCATAAATTAGTCCACTACTTTAGACGGATAAAAGCTTAGAAAACTCGTTCGCTTCTTATCTTACTGATTCAGTCAAAGTGCAACCCTAGATATTCGTAAAATTTTTATATCTCGTACTGAGGAAAATCAAGGCAGGCTAGAAAAATTAACCGTTGAGAGAATGAACGAACAAAGCCCTGACAGCTTACAGCAAAGCGAATCGAACGAAGAAAAGCTGCGAGAGTCGGAAGAACGGTATCGCGTTATTTTTAAGCAGGCAGTAACAGGGGTAGCATCTACTGAACTGGACAGCAAATTAACGTTGGTTAACCAGAAATATTGTGATATCGCTGGCTACTCTGTAGCTGAACTGAGTCACTTGCGGATGTATGATATTACCCATCCAGAAGACCTGCCAAGTTATTTTTCTGCTCTAGGGCGACTAGCGGCAATGTGAGATGAATGGCTATTTCTTGATGATAAACACTAGAAATAGTTAATTCTCCACCATATAACTCAACCGCCTTTTGTGCGATTACTAACCCTAACCCCATGCCCTGCTGTTCATACTTCTCACGTTCAAATTGTATAAAAACTCCGATACTAGCAATTTGTTCATCAGTCATGCCGCGTCCGAAATTGCCAATTCGCAAATGAAATAATCCTTTCTGGCATTTGCCATACACGGTAACCGGGGTTTGGGGGTGAGAAAATTTAAATGCATTTTCTACTAACTCTTCAGCAATCCACTGAAGATGTTGTTTGGAGATGTTTAAATCAATCTCTTCAAGTCGATAATCCAGATCTTGAGATCGTTCCATTTCTTGTGCGATCGCCATTGCACACTCTGCAATAAACGTGCTGTGGGCACAATGTGAATTGATAAACTGATAATTGCCCACTTCTCTTTGACGTTCTAATGTCTTCAGTTCCAGATAGAAATAGTTCAGGAACTTACGAGTTAACGTTTCTAAGCGCAAACTCGATCGGTTTAAAATATCTAGCAGATCATTAATGGTTTCAGAATTCAAGTTAATGCGATTAACTTCACGTTTTAATAAGCCAATTGCTCCTAAAATTCCAGTGAGAGGCGTCTTTAATTCATGACTCAGTTTAGAAATAAGATTGCCATTTAGTTCTTGTAGATGATGCTCTAGTAAAGATATTGTTTTTTGTTGGAGTTGAGATAACGACTGAATCTCATTATATTGTTGTTTAATCCGTAACATGGAGTGGATGCGAGCACATAATTCCACTTTACTAACTGGTTTAGTAGTGTTCCAGACCTGTGGATCAGTCAAATGGCTCGTCCAAATTCGTATCGGTTAATAAACAGTCCAATCACAATGTCATGTAACTGAACCGATTTGGAAAAACAAATCGTCTTACGCACTAACCGCTTTATCCGTGTCCTCAACGTTAAATGCTTCCGTTCAATCTTTTGGGTGTTCGCTTTGCCGA
>NZ_JACJSA010000047.1 GCF_014697545.1 Oscillatoria sp. FACHB-1407
CTGCAATCAAAAAGTTGATGTAATCGTTCTCGTTGACTTTGGGTGGATTCATTCTTTGGTTTTACTCCAACTCCCCCTTTTTCTCAACTGCGTAACTCCTGTGTCTCTTGAATTTCAGAATTTTGTTTTGTGGATGTCTGCCAACATATGACTTCTTGAATTACTAGAAGTATTGGCATTTCAACCGTCTGGTCGGAGTTTTTCGCCCATTAGGTTTCCAAATTCCCTTTTCGTTTTATTGCCTTATAGACAATTTCTTCCACAGCAATCTTAAGTTCGTCATGAGCATGTTGCGTTCGTTTTTTGATGTCTGCCAAGTAACTTCTGGCTTCAAACCAACTTTGGCCAAGCATTGGTCTGTACTGAGGAGTCAGGTGACAAACCTCTGGCTCATCACCATTGGCGGCAATAAGATAAACCACGTCGATACACCGAGGATCGTAAGCTAAAGTGACCTTGCTCCTCACACCAACTCTTGCGCGGATAAACCATTGCTCATTAATTGCAGTTCCGCAGGTGTAGTACAGACCTTGAAAGGCAATGCCCCTTAAGGTGATAGAAGCTGTAGCTTTTGGCAGAAGGTTCAGCCGTTGCTTTTCGGATGGTGCAGCGCGTAGAGAATTGCTGCTACTGTGAAGGCCCCAATTCCATAAGTCGATGGGGACCAAGTCGGTGTGTTGCTCCATTTGCTCATCTATTAGGTGAGGTTCCAACTTCTGATGATTGTTGTAGTGAAGAATGTATTGAACTAACAGGCATCGAAATTGCTTGAGATCAAAAACTTTATTCAACTGGCGATCGCTAGCACCACAAGATCCTAATGAAAGGATGTCGTGACCAAGACTAGCTTCAATCTTTGCAGTTTGTGCCAATTGCCTAGAATTTGGAAGTTTGACATGAACACCAAACTCGAGAAGAGAGTTAGAAAGCCATTCGTTGGGAGCGAATCCAAGCAGCAAAGTCTTGCAAATGTGGTGGCAAGGATAATCAGCATCACTGATCTCGATTCCAAGATTCCTGCAAAACGAGATTTTTTCTGCCAATGCGTTTTCAAATGCCAACAAACATCCTAATTGAAAACCTTCCTCTAAACTTACATGGGAACCTACAATCATCTGGCTCCACCGATCAAGTACTAAGTGAACAGTAGGTTTGCCAAGTATCCGAGAACGATCAATTGAACTCGCAATCTGGTGGTCGGTAGAAGCACTGGCAATAAGCCATTCTGAATTTGGAGCAGGCAACGATTGATGTGAAAAAATTCTATTCATTGTTCACCTTGCAATTATTTGCTGTACTTCTCAAGATTCTTAGGACGAGGAACGTATTCCTCATCGTCATCGTCATCTTGGCTAATTTGTTGATTTGGGGGTACTTCTACTTGAGGCATGGGAGCTTCTGGGCAATTTGGTCGCCATACTTCAGAGCTTCGTAAATCATCACGGGCTTCCATGCGATTTGGTCGCATTCCCGAAATTTGTGCAGTTTTGCTACGTCCGTCATAAGCCTTTTGCATTTGCTCTGTCGCAGTATTAATGATGTGATCCATTTGAGCGTGATAATCCGCTACCCCTTGGCGATCACGAGTTTGTGCAGCATGAGATGCTTGCCCTTTCAGGGCGAGATAATCCGCGGCTTCGTAAAGATTTCGCCCCTGAAAGATCTTTGAACGCGGAAGAAGGCGACAAACTTCCACCGTCTCAAATTGTTTAGGACGGAGATAGACGTTTGATAGATCTCGAGGATCGTAGGCAATGGTAATCTTCCACCTGCTTTTGTACCTAGCTCGAACAAACCACTCCTCCTTGATTGCCGTCTCGCATGTGTAGTAAAGCCCTAGCTTGTACTGCCCGTAATAGAAATAGATTCCACGCTCAGTTACAGAAGCTTCGGCAGATGGCAGGAGATTGAGGCGAATGAGATCAGTTGACATTACCTCAAGGCAACCAGTGCGATTCGCAATTCCCCAATTCCAAAGATCAAGTGGATAGGGAGCGACCTGATCTCGAATCATGTCTTCCTCGAATGGATAATTCTCAAGACGGCGGTACGTATTGTGCTTGAGAACAATATGTCCTATTAATTGCCGGTACTGAAAGATGTCTAGTGCTGCATCCAGACGAGGATCTCTTTCCCCCCGTTCAAGGGGCTTGCATGTTCCTCCAGGAACGAAGTCTTCGTGATCATCTTGAGCGAGGTCATGTATTTTCTCAACTTGACACTTCCAATCTGCTCGAAAGGGAGCCGTATTATCAACCCGAATATTTAGCGATGAATCTGCGAGGTTATCAGCGTGTTTGCTCAAAAGTTCCCCGCGATCGCCGACTAAAGTATTACAGATGCCTTGGCACGGATACTCCTCCTCTGTGATGTCAATCCCAATGTTTTTATAAGCCTCAACTTTGGGTGTGAACGCATGCTCAAGGGCCATCATCATACCTAGCCAGCTAGGTCCCTCCAGACCTACATACCAGCCAGTTATCGCCCAACTGAATTCATCTACAACAAAGTAAACTACAGGTCTCCCAATGCGTCGGTTGCGATCGAACCAGCTCACCAGATGAAGGTTGCCGATCATGGCATCGATTTGATAGCACGACCCGGGACCACGGGATCTTTTGGGAGAACCAGAAATATCCCTGTTTTCTAAGTCGTACTTACGCCTGCCTTTCCTATGGATAAGAACTTTAGAGAGTTCAAATCTTTGTTCGAACCAATACCGGAATTCTCCAATAGTTGGCAGGGTGTTAATATCAGGAAGAATAGGCGTGAGAACACCCTTCTTAAACTCATAGCCAATGTTGTAGAACTCTTCTAAAGTTCTTTGATGGGCAACTGTGAGCGATTTTTTCTCAGAATCCAGGTAAAACTTTCTGATTCCTCTATCAAATTTCTCTTGGTCACTCGTTGTGACATTGACTGAGGTCTGTTTGCCGGTTTGCTTCGTAATATTGCTTTTACGCCCCCTCTTATGCGGTCCTGCCTCTGCTTTGACACGAGTTTCTCCTGGAGCACCGCAATCGAAATAGAGGGGAAGAAGAGCATTCTTATTCTGCCCTCTCTGCCAAAAAACTCTTAAATAATCTCGTACGGTTACTTCTGAAACTACCTGCTTACCGTATTTTTTTGAAGGTTTGCACCAAGGGCGTTCAGTAGAAGCTGCAACCTCTATTAACCGCTGTCTCTCAGCAGGAATAAAGGCTGAAATTCCACTATCGATAATTGGAGAAATAACTTCCCAAGCTTGATCTCTACGAGTACGATGCCTATCAAGATATTCCTGTGAAGGTAACAATAGGGAAGCGTATGGGTCAATTTGTAGAATTTCAGCACTTCCCGACATAAGTGCCATTTCTAATTCATCATATTTCCACCAATCTGGAAGAACCTTCCCCACCAACTCAATAACAATAATATGAGGCTTTTCAATATGAAGAACTCGAATTTTTTGTTGTTCCGAGCCATTCCTGTGCAAACGCAGAATTTGATTTTTAGCGATCAGCATAATAAATCTCAGCAATTAGAATTCAAGTGGCGGTTGCAGCAAGAAGTTGAGTTTTTTTGAAGGGTCGATAATTTGTCTAATATCAACCATCCATTTTCGAGTAGCGATTAGATACCAAGCCAAGGCTAAGCAGCTACCATGTTTTAAGGCAAATTTAGTGTCACAACTAGCCGCAACTTTAGCTAATAATTCATCGTTTTCTAAAATCAATTGAGTCAATTCAGCATAAGCTTGAACCAATAAGTTCTCCCGAATAGGTGGCTTTGCACCTTCGTGCATATACTTACGCATATGTTTCACGTTTTCTACCAAATCTGTTGAGATCTCGTTCTCTGTCATAATCACGAAGCGAACGTTGCGAGCCTCCCAGTATCTCCGCCGGATCTCTAGCTTTTCAAGATGCCTTTTTCCTGATTTTGTTAAAGGATTGAGTTCTTCAAGAGGTTTGACCTCAATTGCAAAATGGTCTTCACCAAAATTTGTTTCTATACAAGCAATAAGATCTGTAGTTGCAGTTACTGGCTTCTGCGTCTTTGGATCTACTGGATGTTTGATATCTAATTGCTCTGCAATCCACAGCGTTTCTGTTAGATCAAGCTCGACTTGCATATAGAGATCAGAGATTTTAGTCGCCCATTCAATCATGCAAAAGACCGAGAGTTCAAGCCCACTCATCACGTGATAGGTTCTTCCCGTAATGTGGCTTTTGATCCGACTCACTCGCCCTTTCGAAGAGAACGTCCTAACTGTCAAATTTGAGCGATACTTTGGCTGTTCGTTTTTATGTGTCATAATCCTTATTCCCCAAAGGAGCTTTAGCAAAAGCCGCCTAATACCTTGGACAAACTTTTTTCAGTCGCAGCAAGTTATTGCGCCTCTTTTTGACCCGTAGCTACGTACACGCCAACAATAAGATGTGTGAATGGGTCTGTCACATACACCAAATATGGATGGTGAGGTATCGTCTCTTGTTTAAGCGCAGTCTGCCTAAATGCAGATGGAGAAAAAGATCTCAAAAATTTGGGAAAACCTTTTAGCCAAATCCACACTCTTGATGTGATGTTTTGTATTAAGTGCTGAGCAAATTGTCCTGTCCTTCCATCTTTGAAGCTATTTAAAGAGTTTCGCAGGATTGCAAAGTAGTACTTCGGTGATTTATCCATCATGGTCTTGCTTGGATTTTTACTTGATACTAGGTGAACATCAAGTCGTGTTGAACCGACGTAGTAAATCCTTAATTCGGGAAGATTTGGCTGACCTGTTTTAGACATAAAAATCCTCCTGCAATGATGCAGAAATTTGTTTAACTTAGGAACGTTGTTTGGAAGAAGCGGGAATTACGATTAGAAGCAATAGGAATTGCTCTCGAATTACAAACTGAGCTTTTCAACTGCTTCTTGATTTCGATTTTTGTTTATTACCCGTGCAAATAGGGGTAGAGGGTACAGCCTTGAAAGACTCTATTGAATTACCGGAACCTCAGAGATTGCCTCGTCAAAGATTCCTCGAGTGGGTAAACCAATTTCACCCCCCCGGAAAAATTATCTTAGGTAGCAAGGACTGAGCCAAGTTTTGAAAACGTCAAAAATTAGAATATACACAATCTTACACAACATCTAGCTTTTTGCAATATATGCTGTGGAAAAGTTCCTGTAGAAGTTGTTAAGATGTTAAGTGCCAAAGATGTAGGTTGTCTAATCTACATCTGTTTTCTCCAGCAACTTCTGCTCCCCCTCAAGGATTTGTGATCTCCCTCAGGGATTGAAACTAGAGGTATCAACGTAGGATCATGAAAGGATTCATTTGATTACCCCGGAGCAACAAATGCCCAAGGGACACAAGCGCACTAAAGGCGTTCCTGAGCTTCACAACGAGTTGAAAGGACGAGTTAACCTCTCCTTAACCCCTCAAGCTGTAGAGGGTTTGGACGTATTGGCAGCAGAACGAGGGCTGTCCCGCTCAGAATTGATTGAAAGAATTGGTCGCAAAGAAATTCCGCTGAGCGATCCTATAAGCTCAAGTTCCCGGGTATTTGATAAGTCAGTCTACTCATTTATTGAGCAGTCTCTACAGTCACTGCCCTCTTTAGATGAGATTGAAATATCCAAAGTCCATATTCTTCCATTTACTGATCGCGCCTCACTGCCAAGCAAGCCAGGTGGTTTTGTTGTTAGCGATTGGGTCCATACATACTACAACTCCGACATGAACCTTTATAATTTCTTTCAAGATGAAACTATTGTTAAGTATATGGAGATGCAGTTTGGAGGTTTACCAGACAACCTCTTCATTCTTTGGCTAACTTGTGATCCTCGAAGATTAAGGCTTATTTGGTCAGATGTAAAAGAAGCTTTTGAGAATATTCGGGAAGAAATGCTGCTCCGATCGCTGCTTCGAGATCGTCTTCAAATTCAGAAAAGGGGTTCTGTTGAACGTGTAACTAGTTACGAAGAACCACTTGATGAGCCTACTTAAAGTAGACGAGTATGTAGGACTTTGAAACCTGTGGAGAAACTAATACAACATAGTTCAAAAACATTCCAGAACAAGCTAGTACAGCAAAAAATAAGTTGTGTAAGGGGTGAAGGGGTTCCACCCCTTCTTGGGGGCGAAGCCCCCAAACCCCCATGTTGCAAAATTTAGTGTTTGCAACACTAGTACGCGATCGCATCCCCGAAATCATTCGGCAATCTGGACGAGAGTGTGGGGTGGAAACGATGGATGAGGAGGAATTCCGCCAGGCATTGCGGGCAAAGTTGGTGGAAGAAGCGCAAGAGGCAGCAGCGGCTATTGACGCAGATTTGGTAACGGAACTTGCTGATTTGTGCGAGGTTATGGATGCTCTCATGGTGGCTTCTGGGATTGACCGAGAAACCGTTTTAAAGGAGCAAAAACGCAGACGACTTGAGCGGGGTGGGTTCAGTCGTCGTATTCGGTTGCTCTGGAGTGGGGCAGACTAGAGACAGGATTACCAGGAGTCGTCTCTTTGAGTCTGAAGGATCTCGAATTACGCAACCAGTACCGTAGCGATCGCCACAATCTGCTGGAGGACTTCTACATCCCCTGATTGGAGCGATCGCTCACCTACGATCAAGCGATCGGCTTCTTCCTCAGCATTTCCCTGGTGGCAAAGACAAAGGGGCTTTCAGCACCGAGAGTGGAGTTAGGCAGAATGCAGCTGGTTGCTTCGCTTAATTGGTCTCAGGAGGGCCGCTGACGCGATCGCCCAAAGACGCAAGCAGCGGAAGGTCGGCAAAGCAGCCTTAGTGCGAGAACTGCAGCAACTAGCAGATAACAGATTGGGGACTAGGCTGGGTTTTGAGCATGGTGCTGGAAATTATGCTGACAGTTCATCAGAATCTTTACTAGCAAGGCATTTACAATGAAAAACTGGGTATTTTTAGGAATCTTGGTGACTAGGTGTTCATCTTCACAGGGGCAGTCACTGAGAATGCTAATTAACGTTCTCTACTTGTAGCGATCGCTGCATTTAAGCTTAAACAGGTAAAAAGGACCTCTCGACAGCGAGAATTGCTGACAAATATGGGAATACTGAATAAAAAGGCATTGCTGAGCTTGGGATTTCCCTGGCTCGGAAGGGCTTGGCTGCTCGATGAATCAAACTGAATCTGGGATTATCAACGTGCTCAAGCAGGGCGCTCCACTTCGGGCTGGCGATATTGCAAAGGCTCTCAGCATTTCGCGCCGAGAGGTGAATCACTATCTTTATACCTCGTTAAACGGGTTGGTCACCCAGGATTCCCAATATAAATGGACACTCAAATCAGCCTCAAAAGTCGAAGGTGAGCAACTTTTAATTTCTTTTGAGGAACAGCCCGTAAGCTCTACCCTAAACGAGCTACTGACGCAGCATCAGCAGTGCCAGCGCGAAGCTTCCCTTGAGGACACTTTGCAATCGTTGATAAATTCCCCTGAAGAGTAGTACGTATGGCAGGCGAATTTAGGAATGATTTAGGGGGGCAGGGTGTTATACGGGGGCTATCGGGTCATTACCGCAGTGGAGCTTCCAGCCTTGGTAAAGAATTTTTTGCTCCCTGTCTCAAGTATTGTTCAGCATATCGACGAGCTGTTGGTTATTTTTCTAGCAAAGCATTACTTGCGTGGTTGGAAGTGTTGCCTCGCTTTGCTACAGAATCCGTAACCATTCATCTACTCATTTCCCCTGAGTTATCTGATGAAGATCGTGATGCTTTAGAGAAAGCACTCAACGAAGAGGAGCGCCAGCAACTGAGAAAAGTTTCAGTTGAACGATTGCTCCAAGAAACGTTAGAAGACTCATCCTTGCCCAAGGCTATAAAAGCTAGAGTGCGATTATTTGCCTGGATGGTAGCCAATGATCATCTCATTCTCCGGTTTGCTTTTCCAGAGCACGTTGAACAACCTGGAATTTTTCATGAGAAGATTGGCGTTTTTCAGTTTCCTTGGGGCGATCATGTTGCGTTCACTGGCTCAGCAAATGAGTCAGAACATGGCTATGAGCGTAACTATGAATCAATCGATGTCTACCGAAGCTGGATTGTTGGTGACGAAGAGCGAGTTCGGATTAAGCAGGAGCAGTTTGAGGAAGCCTGGTCAGCGAAGGCTGTTGGGTTAAAAGTATTACCACTATCTCCTGAATCAGCCGCACTGATTCGCAGTAAAGCTCCTAATGAAAAACCAGTAGTGGCTTCCAAAAATGGCTTTACCCTACCCAGTGTGAAGGAGAAGCCAACTGATTATGGACATGAGCCAGAAGAACCCTTAAAGCACATCAATGTTAAAAACCAGTGGCGGCATCAGGATGAAGCAGTCGCTCAGTTTCTAGAGGTGAAGCACGGGGTTTTAGAAATGGCAACGGGCACAGGCAAAACCCGCACTGCTATTCAAGCCCTGACAGCTTTGGATACGCAGGGGCAAATTGATGGAATTATTATCAGCACTGACGGCACCGATTTATTGGATCAGTGGCGTAAGGAAATTGAATTCTGGGCGATTAAACGCCCGCAGCCTTATCGGGTGTTAAGGCATTTTGCCCAGCATCATGAATTGGGCGAATTTGCCTTGAATCCGAAGCGGGCTGTCCTGGTTATCTCTCGCGAACAATTGGCTTCTTTATTTAGCCGTCTTGAACCTGCTCAAAAAGAGCGGCTGATTATTATTCAGGATGAGGTGCATGGCTTGGGAAGCCCATCACTGCGATCGCAGTTAGCGGGTCAGCATCAGGCATTTGGCTATCGATTAGGGCTGAGTGCAACACCAGAACGAGAATATGACCAGGGTGGAACGCAGTTTATTTTTGATGAAATTGGTGAGGTTTTCTTTGAGTTTGGCTTGGAGGAAGCGATCGAGCGCGGAATCTTGTGTGAGTTTGACTATATTCCGTTAACATACCTCCTCACGGATAGCGATCGTCAGCGGTTGCGGCAGGTTTATGCGAAACGCTCGGCACGCCAGCGAGAAGGTAAACCCATGACGCAGCAAGAATTATGGACAGAACTTGCGCGGGTCTATAAAACTGCTGAGAAAAAGCCGGAAGTCTTCGCTGATTTTCTGCAACAAAATCCTCAGATTATTGAATCCGCCATTATTTTTGTGGAAGACAAGGCTTACGGGGAGCCAATTTTAGAAACGCTGCACAACTACACGTACCGTTATCGTACCTACTACGCAGAGGACGATCGCCGTAATTTAGTCGATTTTGCAAAAGGCAAAATTGATTGCTTGGTCACCTGTCACCGAATTTCGCAGGGAATCGACATCCGAAATCTCAAAAATGTCATTTTATTCTCGTCCGCACGGGCACGCCTGGAAACCATTCAGCGAATTGGGCGATGTCTGCGTTCTGATCCTAATTCTCCTGATAAACGAGCAATAGTCATTGATTTTGTGCGATCGACGGAGGATGACGAGAGTGAATTTAATGCGGATGACGATCGGTGTATGTGGCTGTCTGAGCTTTCTCAAATTAGGAGGGTGGAGTAGATGTCCAATTTAGATCGTGAGGTGATTAAGGCAATTCAAGAGGCAGTCCGTGAGGCAGGGCAGCCCGATAAAGTTGCCAAGCGCATTGAGGCATGGCTGAATGCGATGAGCACCTCTGAACTCAGTGCCACCGATGAGCAAGGGTATTTGGAAAATGTGCGGGCTGCGATAACCGTCAACGTTACTGGAGGCAGTGATGAGGATTGAGTTAGCAGGTTGGAGTAGTGAGGGGTTACGCTGTCCCGACATTGAAATTAAATTAATGACTGACGACAGGATTGCCCCTGTATCGCTGATCCAGATGCCCAATGGCACGGATAAAACCACAACTCTGACGATGATTCGAGCCGCTATGAGTGGTGAAGCTCAGGGGTGGACTGCCGGGAAAATTAAAAGCCTACGCCGTCCAGCTGAAGCACTTTCAGAGGGTAGATTTATTCTGAATTTGAGAGTTGATGACCAATCCTTGACAATCCCCTACTTGCCATCTGCTCAATTGTTAGGTAGACATTTATCATGCCTAGCAACCCAGACAAAAAATCAGTTCGAGATCTGGAAGCACTCGTTTACTACGCCAAGAAATTTGAGCGGTTACGGGTCGATCGCGCTCATGGTATAGCTCCTCATAAACCTATTTTGTTACTGTCTGTAATTGAACAAATTAGAAGAGAGAGCATTACAGAGAACAAAATTTATTTATCCTCTGAACTGATTCAAACATTTCTTAAATACTGGAGTTATCTAGGCTCGTTTAATCATAATCCTGACATTGCTAGACCCTTCTTTCACATGAGAAGTGGTAAGTTTTGGCATCTATGGGCAAATCCAGGTTATGTAAAACTAATCTCCTCCAAAGAGAAGTTAAAAACTCTTTCAGAAGTCAAAGAATCAATTAAATATGCTTACTTAGATGAAGAACTATTTGAATTTCTACAAGACCCAATTCTAAGAAGTAGTTTAGTTACTGTGTTAGTTGCTCGATGGTTTCCGGGTAAGTTTGAGTTAGTCGAAGAGATTTCGCAAACTGATGAATTTCGAGATCCGCCAGAATATCTGAGAGATGGTTATTGGGAGCTTTATAACGAGCGATGAAGAAAGACCTAAGCTACTACGCTAAGAAATTTACAAAGCTAGGAGTCGATCGCGCTCACGGAGTTGCACCACACAAACCAACTCTATTACTCTCTGTGATTGAACAATTTGACAAAGGCAGAATACAGCATAATCAAATTTATTTAACTCCTGAACTAATTGCTACCTTCCTCAAATACTGGTCAAACTTGGTAACTACCGATCATCGATCAGACATTTCTTTGCCCTTCTTCCATCTCACAGGCGATAAATTCTGGCATCTTATGCCTAATCCTGGTTTTGAGGCAACGATTGCAAGTAGAACTAAAATCAAAGGTTTAGCAGCACTCCGCAATACAGTTAAATATGCGTATGTAGATGATGAATTATTTGAGTATTTACAAGATGTGAGTTCAAGAGTTCATTTAGCCGAAACTTTAGTTTCAACATGGTTTCCAGCTAAGACACAACAGCTAGAAAAACTTTATCAAGTTGATGGGCTAGATAATATTCAGTTGAGATTATTTGAAAAAGGTGGTGCAGTCTACACAACAGAAGACATTAAGGATCAAGATAAGACATTCGTAAGAAACGCTGCATTTCGTCGTAATGTAGTCTCCCTGTATCTACAACATTGTGCCCTTTGCCGGTTGAAGATTGTTAGCCGAGATAGCCAGAATATTGTAGATGGAGCGCACATCAAACCATTTTCAGAGTTTCATGATGATCGCTTTGATAATGGAATCGCTCTTTGTAAAAATCATCACTGGGCATTTGATCGTGGTTGGTTTGGTATTGGTGACGATTACAGAATCATCATTCCTCACGATCGTTTCCATGAAAAAAGCCCAACAAATATGCGACCACTTGAAGATTTTGATGGAGAAGCAATCCTTTTACCAAATCAAGAAATTTACAATCCAAGAATTGATTCTCTTCAATGGCATCGCTCATTCTGGAAAATTGCCTAATCTGATTCCATACCCGTTTCCGAATCAGGACTCATATAGAGCTTTCTATATTCTGCGGCTGCATCTGGGTTAATTTCTCCTAAAGCCTGAATGATGGCGATGACGGTTTCTGAAGTGGGATCTCTCACTTCATTTGCCCAACGATAGACATTCGATCGCCCCACACCTAACTGATCAGCCAGCTTAATTTGGCTGATGTTGTATTGCTCCAACACCATTTTTAGAACTCGACCTGCTTTTCCCATGACATAGATCGTGTCAGAGGATGATCAACTCGTAAAGGAGTGAGTCCTAATGGACTACAAAACGAGGTATAGTAAGGAAGCTCACAGCCAAGTGGACTTTGCTTTTCCCTGCTTGTAGTCCATTAAGGCGACAAAAACAGGAGATTCATCTATGAGTTTTGTGGAAAATGGAGGGGTTAACCCTCCTGCTGATCCGCCTGCCGATTTTTCTGATAGTCGTTCATCGAACGAAGAACCTATAAAAATGACGCTCACCGCTTCCCGTCAAGCTGTAGATCGCATGATCCTTCTATTACACAACCGCAACATCATTGCAGGCAGTGAATGGAGCAGACCGATCGCCATTAAAAACTCGGCGGAAGTGATTAGTGTTGCTAGTCGAATGATTCAAATCGATTAATATCGGCAGTGACAGGCTTGCCAACCTTGTTGTAAAAGCTGTCACTGCTTGATTAGATCTCATCAAACAACAATGGTTGAATGCTTCCATCAGGCAGTATGTCAGGAAGCCACTCATCACCTCGGTGTTCTGTGCCGTCCCAGCGTTCAGGGTAGGTGTTTGCGGCAATCAGTTCTTCAATCCGCGCCAGTTCTTCATCATTAATCAGGTTGAGTTCTGGTTTACCGAGCGATCGCGCTGCCTCATTCACTTCTGCCTGGATACCCAAAACTTGCTCCAGCATCCAACGTCGTGCATCCAAGTGCAGCGGACCTAGCCGATTTCTGCCGATATACTTGGTTGCTGACTTACGCTCTTCCCCATGCTTTCGCAGCCGATATTGTGGCTTTCGGATTTCCCAATATAGTGGTCTGAGCTTGTGAAGAGGAGCAAGGTATGCCCACTCCGGTTGAGCAATCAGGCGATCGAGGGCAGCATCCTTCTGAACGAGAGGACAGCCGATACATCCTGTTCTGGCATTGAGCGGCTCCTCCCCATCACTAACATCCTGCCCGTAAACCCTGGCGATCTCAAAAGTGGGGAATCCAAGTTCTAAATCGGCATGAAGCAGCCAGTCCCACACGTGACAGACCCGCCAATGAACGATCGGAGCTAGCGTATCTGCCACAGCCCCCGAAGACGAATGTTGGAACCAGCCCTGACCGCACTCTCCGCCATCTTTCGTACAGCTAACCGCAATCCGCTGATCCCTGGCGGCACTCTCACCAATCCTTACCCCGGTGATCATCAGGAACTTTTCGCCCCGTTCCTGCCGTAGGGCTTCTAATTCCCGTTCCATGCTCATGACCTTGAGCTTAGGCGTACACCATCGGAAAGTATTGGACGGTGGCGGCACTCCCCGACCCAAGATGTAGACAAAATAGCGGTGATCCAATTCTGGCAACACGACGCGGGTTTCAAACCCACGCTTGCGAAGCTCCTCCAAAATCCCCATTGCTGACGAGTGCAGCGGCGGTAGCTCTTGGCGAGTATCGGCGTAAAGGACGGTTAAGCTCTCAGGTTTGGGAACTTGCCCCGTTTCGATCAGATGGGCAATGAGGGTGACGGTGGCGGAAGAGTCCTTACCCCCAGAGAAGGCGATTGCCCAGTGTTTGTAAAAGGAGCCATAGTGACGCAACGATTCCACCGATAGCTCAATGCTCTTCGGCAGCGTCAATCGATCTTCTTCAAACAGGCTTAGCGTTCTTGCCACAGATACCCACTACTGATGGTGTTGTTTGCTTACTTTAGCAGCTAATTTTCCCTGAGCCATCTCTTCTAGATGTGAATCGTCTACCACTATATCTAGTGGAGTGCCATTCAAAATTAAAATTTTAGCTGTAAGTTATGGCTTGAGTGTGCTAATAGTATAGCCGTACTGCGATCGCCCAGGTCGGTTCTAACTGGCGATGCTGGAGTCAAATAGGCTCAGGACATGGGCTAGATGGCGATGCCAGTTTAAGCCGCCCGAATGCAGCGTCAGAATCAGAAGCGTCAGCGGGAGCTTGCTGGCGATATGCTCAACCCCTGGATTGCACCACTCCATGTACTCCACCCATGCATCAAAAGCCCACTGCTGGATCTGAGCATCGTTCTCTTGCAGGTAAGTCGCCCAATCAGGGTGAAGGACGATCGCCTGCTGGTCATTGCTAAAGGTGTAGAGTGGCTTGCGGGTTTCAAACTCGTTTTGGGACAGCACCAGAATCTTTTGATTGACCTGGGCATCCTTGGCTCCTCGTAGTTCCTCCTCAAAAAAGGGGCGAATCAGGCGGAAGGGAACGTAGCGCAGGAGTTCAACGGTTGAGTCGGCAACCCGTCCCTGGATCATGCCCTTGAGATCGGTCGGGCTGACATCCCTGACACGGAATAGGGATTTTGGCAGGGCATCGTCCAACTCTTTCAGCTTCTCTGCAATCTGGTCTTGTGCCCCAAACTTAAGTTGGTGAGTGTGGTGTGCCTTCCAAGCTCTTGCCAGCATCTCCACCACCACGTCTTTAAGCGGGATCGGCGTAGCCGCTTCAAACTGCCGTTGCCGCAGTTCATCCATCAGCCCCAGGAAGAACAGATATTTGTAGGAGTTTGTCGTGCGATCGAATAATCGACTCAGCGCCTCAATGTCGAGGGTCGGGGAAGGAGGCAGCGTCATAGTGGTATTTTCTTGCTTGAGCTTTTATCCTGAATTCTATGCGACCCAGGGGGAAACGCATGGACACGACACGACTGGGATCAAGGGGCGAGGTCTGCACCACATCGCAGGCTCATGTTTTTGTGACTAATTTTGATCAGTTGATTGCTTGCTGCGATCGCAGTCAAACTGGCAAACGCCTCCCTGGTGCCCTTTACGTTCATGTCTCTGCCCTCCCTGCCCTGGAGCGATCGCTGCAAGATTACGAGAATCTGTCTCGTCAACACCTGAAGAAGTTGGAGGGGGCTACCCTCGTCAAATTCAGCACTGACCAGCCCAGAGTTTCCTACCTGTCTTATCCTGATTTTGATACCGATGCCCACCCTGCTCTGCAATGGAGCGTTCAGGTTGACCTGGTAACTTCGCAAGTGGGTGTGCGGAACTATAACGGCACAGATAATCCGCCTGTTCTACACCGGAAGGAAACCTTTGTCACCTCAGACTACCCTCTGTATCAACCCTTTGCAGAACTGACGCGACAGGAAGAAGCTCTGGGGCTACTGAATCAATCGCGGGAGATCGGAACTCGTGAGGGTTGGGCAAAACGGCTGACCGATTGCGGGATTGAGATTCAGGGTCATGTCCTGGCTTGCCCGACTTCCCGAACTGCGGTTATCAGTCAGCCCAAGATCGATCGCCACAAAGCCGCTCTTGTCCGTAACGAGCTTTCTAAGCCTGTGAGGGTTGCGTTGGAAGCAGGATTATTTCCCCCTGAAACTACCTTCTTCGACTACGGCTGTGGGCATGGGGGAGATGTGGAGCGGATTGGCGATCGCGGCTACATCAGTGCTGGTTGGGACCCCTACTATCGTCCTGATACTCCCTGCGCGTCGGCTGATATTGTCAACCTGGGTTACATCATCAACGTCATCGAAGATCCGGCAGAGCGACGGCAGGCATTGCTCAAAGCCTGGGAGTTGACCGGGAAGGTGTTAATTGTCGCGGCGCAAGTGCTGATCGAAGATCGAATGCGCGGCATGATGGCGTACAGCGATGGGGTGATTACCCGCCGCAACACGTTCCAGAAGAATTACAGCCAGGAGGAACTCAAGAGCTACATCGACCAGGTGCTTGGCGTTGATGCCATTCCGGTTGCGTTGGGCATTTACTTGGTTTTTCGAGATGAGGCACAGGCACAAACCTTCCGAGCGTCCCGCTTCCGATCGCGTGCCACGACTCCCAGAGTCAAAGCCAGCGTCAAGCGGTTTGAACAATATCAGGAAATGCTGGCTCCCCTGATGGCATTTTTCACCGACCGAGGACGGTTGCCCCTTGAGGAGGAACTTCAAGAGTTTGGGGCACTGCAATCGGAATTTGGAACGCTACGACGAGCCTTCCAGGTGGTTCTCCAGGCAACGGAGGGTCAAGAATGGGATGCCATCAGCGAGAAACGCCGCCAGGATTTGCTCGTCTACCTTGCGCTCAGTCATTTTGGCACACGCCCCAAGCTACGACATCTCGCTCCCATTGTTCAGCATGACATCAAGGCATTATTCGGCAACTATCAGCAAGCCTGTACCGCAGCAGATTTGATGCTGTTAAGTCTAGGGAATTTAGAGGTGATGGCAGAGCGATGTAAATCTAGTGCGATCGGTAAGAAGCTGTCGAACTCTCTCTGGGTTCACGTCTCTGCCCTGGATGCCCTTGATCCCCTGCTTCGGCTCTACGAAGGTTGTGCCTCTCGCACGATCGGTCGCCCTGAAGAAGCAACCGTGGTCAAGTTCCACACCAGCAAACCCAAAATCACTTACCTGTTCTATCCAGATTTCGATCGCGAACCGCATCCTTGTCTCCGCACCAGTATGCAGATTGACCTACAAGATCTGCACGTCAGCTACCGAGACTATGACCCAGAGGAAAATTCACCCGTGTTGCACCAGAAGGAGTTACTAGTTCAGCCGGACTATCCGCTCTATGAGAAGTTTGCCAAGCTGAGTCAGCAGGAGGCGGATTGGGGGTTATTGGATGATTTGGGAAAGATTCGCGATCGGCGAGGTTGGCAAAAGTGCCTGGAGGAACACTGTGCGGAGTTGAAGGGGCATCGGGTGGTGTGGCGGAAAAATGCTGACCCGTACAGAGTAAAGTTGCTTAAATCTGTACAGCGGCAAAAATCAGGATGAGCGAATACAGGAAGATGGAAGTGCGCTATCAGGGTAAGCCGCAACAAGTATAAAGCAAAGAGTTAAGTAAGGTTTATGCTATCTTGCAGGAAAATCCTTACTTCTGGTGACAGAATCCCAACTATGGCTAACTGGCTTCAGGTTAGGCGACTGCGTGGTAGCGTCAGCAATTGGAACCAATGGAGGGTTAATAATCCTGGCATCAGACCGGATTTGTCAGGAGCAGATTTAACATACGGCAATTTTAGTGGAGCAAACCTCAGTTATGCCGATTTAACTGCAGCTCAGCTGTTCCACACAACTTTTACAGAGGCAAATTTAACTCGGGCAACCCTTGCTTCAGCGTATAATGACTATCGCAATGATGGTTACCCTAAGGGTACTAATTTTAGCCGGACTATCTTAAGTGGCACTGACCTGAGCAATATTCGTCTAAGAAATGCTAATTTCAGCCGAGCAAATCTTCGTGAAGCAAATTTGAGTGGAGCAAAATTTGACAACGTTGACTTTAGTGGAGCTGATTTAAGTAGAGCAAACTTAAGTGGTGCAATTCTATCTAAATTTTACTTAGGAGGGTTAGCTAACCTTAGTGGTGCAAATCTCACTGACACAAATCTAAGTAATGCAAATCTTACAAATGCCTCTCTCAGTGGTTCTAATCTAGCAGGATGCATATTGACAGGAGCGTATGTTGGCGGTTGCAACTTTAGTGCTTCTATATTAGATCAAGTATGCTGTGACTACATTTTTATTGAAAATCTAGCGGGTAAAGTTCGTTGTCCTCCTACAGGCAAATTCGCATCAGGTGAGTTTGCTAGCTTGATTCAACAGTATGGGACAGTTGATGTTCTTTTCTCAGAGTTGTATAGTGGCAAGGCTAATAACAAATCAGAAAATACTGATAAACCAGAAAAAAAGAAATCCAATGACAATGGATATATAACTCTTATTGTTGAAGGCATAATTGGTGCATTAGCTACCGCATTAGGAAATGCAATTGCGGGTTGGGTCGGTGGTATTGTCGCTTTTGCGATTGCTGCGATTATTGCCTTCTTGTTTCATGCATAAAACTCCTCCATTTTGTTTAAAATTATCGAACGTATTATGGGTATGTCAAATAGATTGTGTCAAGGGTAAAAACTCAAGTTGGAAAGCGATCGCCGAATTCAATCGCGAAGCGATTGAGAGCAGGTTTCCAGTCACGAAT
>NZ_JACJSA010000048.1 GCF_014697545.1 Oscillatoria sp. FACHB-1407
CCCCCAACACACCTGTTTTTATTCTACACCTGTACGATCGCGCCCTGCTAAACCGTGCGGCACTACGAGCCGTTGGTTACACCAGGGATACACCAAACCCACTGGGAGGAGAGATTCAACGCGATGGCTATGGCAATCCAACTGGGTTATTGATTGCCAGACCCAACGCCACAATTTTGTACTCTACATTAGCAAAAGGTCCGAGATTGCCCTATGAGCATCAACTCAACTCAACTCGCCACTTCATGCGCGAACTCAATCGCCTTGGCATTACCAGCGTCATTGATGCTGGAGGAGGCTATCAAAATTATCCTGACGATTATCAAGTGATTGAAGACTTGCACCAACGGGGTGAACTCACCGTTCGCGTTGGTTATAACCTCTTCACTCAGCGTCCGGGTCAAGAATTGGAAGACTTTGCAAACTGGGCGAAAATGGTACAACCAGGTCAAGGAGACGATTTCTATCGCATGAATGGCGCGGGTGAAATGTTAGTCTTCTCCGCCGCAGATTTTGAAGATTTTTTAGAACCTCGTCCCGATCTAGCTGATACATTAGAAACGCAATTAAAGGATGTCGTCACACTGCTAGCACAAAATCGTTGGGCATTTCGTCTCCACGCTACTTACGACGAATCGATCACACGCTTTTTGAACGTGTTTGAAGAGGTGAACCGAGACGTTCCATTGGATGGTTTACATTGGTTCTTTGACCACGCTGAAACAATTTCTGAACGTAATTTAGAGCGAGTCAAAGCGTTAGGTGGTGGCATTGCCATTCAACATCGCATGGCATTTCAAGGGGAGTATTTTGTCGATCGCTACGGTGCAACTGCTGCCCAACATACGCCGCCGATCGCCCGGATGCTAGAGATGGAGATTCCCGTTGGAGCGGGAACCGATGCAACGCGAGTCGCTTCCTATAACCCCTTTGTGGCACTGTATTGGCTGATTAGCGGTAAAACGGTGGGTGGAACCGCACTTTACCCGAGTCAAAACCGTTTAGACCGGATGGAAGCCTTGCGGCTCTACACGGTTGGCAGCAGTTGGTTCTCATCGGAGGAGGGTAAGAAGGGGGCGATCGCTCCCGGTCAACTAGCAGACTTAGCCGTACTTTCAGGCGACTACTTCTCTATGCCAGAGCAGCAGATTAAGGGCCTGGAATCAGTATTGACGATGGTAGGTGGCAGCGTGGTTTACGCTGTGCAGGAATTCAGTGATCTTGACCCACCCTCTATTCCGGTTTTACCAGAGTGGTCACCTGTTGCCACTTATGGCGGCTACTATGCTGCACCTGTCCCTGTGCCTGTGGCAGCAAAAGCACTTCATTTATGCACAGCTCTCTGTAATCACATTCACAAGGTAACCTGTCGCTCCACAGGTTCTGCACTCAATACCGCAGGTTCCTTATCTAGTTTCTGGGGCGGTATCGGTTGTGATTGTTTTGCCTTCTAAAACAAGAACTTAATGGGTTATAGTTACCACACAAACCATGAACACATCAGTTACTCAAAATGGATTGCCTTTGTACACGATACAAAGAGTCATTGATTACATTAGTCAGAATCTTCATCAAGAAATTCAAGTAGCTGATTTGGCTGAGGTTGCTAAAATAAGTCATTTTTATTTTTGTCATGTATTTAAGCAATCTATAGGCATTTCTCCTTACCAATACTTGATTCAGCAACGAGTAGAACGAGCTAAACAATTGTTGCAGGATAGCGAAATGGCAATTGCTGAAATTGCATTAGAGTGTGGCTTTTCTAATCAAAGCCACTTCACTCGACGCTTTCAACAGATGACTGGACTAACACCCAAGGTTTATCGCAATCAGCAAAAGCTGCTCACTTACTATGCTTCTTTTAGTAGTACAACTTGAATAGCACAAATGCGATCGCCCAAATGCCTGAGGTGCTTACGAAAATTTGGAAACCAATGCATAGCAGCAGGCCCTAAATCAGAGTGGAATGCTTTTGATTATCAGTTTATTAGTAAAAAGATTGCTTCAACCTTCAAAATTCCGAAAGGAGAACACTACGTCCAGTTAGAGAGTAGTAAAGGAGAACTTGGCTAGAGGTTACACCTAAAGAATTCTCGAAAAGTCAGTAGGAATGTGCTCAAAATCAGAGGAATATGCAAGACGGCCGTAGTGGAGTTTTATAGAGTCTTTACTAAAGAATTTTCTTTAGAAAGTGACCTCTATGAAACGACCTGCCATCATTGTGGCGATCGCCATCTTCCTGATCACCCATGCAGCTAACCTGCAAATTCCGCTATACAACACTTATGCGACGCTAGCAGGCTTTGGTAGTGGTATCTCGGCGATCGCCTTCTCAACCTACGTAGCAGGACTACTCCCCACGTTAATTTTGCTCGGTGGGGCATCTGATCAAATTGGGCGCAAAAAGGTGATTTTGGCAAGTTTGCTGTTTGCCTGTGTCGCCACCTTTTTGATGATTGCCCACCCCACCATCTACACCCTGTTCGTGACAAGGGTACTTCAAGGCATTGGGGTGGGGTTAATCACAGGAACTGGAACGGCGTACTTGTCTACGTTGATGCCTCAAAACTCTGCTAGAGTGGCGGCTTACGTCAGCTTAACGACAGCACTGGGATTTTCCAGTGGTGCTCTATTGACTAATCTCATTCTCTCCATTCACAATTCCCTTGTTCCGTTTAGCTATTGGATTATTTTTGTTCTCATTCTGGGTTGTATTGGTTTAGCGATCAATATTCCTGAACAGGCAACGATACCCACTCCACTGGTTCGATTACCCCTCTTCCCTTCTAAGGCAATTTGGGCAGGGTTGGCGATCGCCCTCGCATGGTCTTTAGCCGGGATTGTGGGAATCATCCTACCGACTCAACTGGTGCAATACGGGCTACCCAACTGGTCAGGACCGATGCTGTTCATCATCGTGATGACAGGGGTTGTGTTTCAACCCGTTGCCCGACGCATGGAACCCCGGCGATCGCTTCAACTGGGTTCGTTACTGATGGTCATTGGCTATGCCCTATTTACCAGTGGTGCAGCATGGGGTTCATTGAGTCTAGTGCTGCTTGGAGTGGCGATCGCAGGCATAGCGTGCTATGGATTCACTTACCTGGGTGGATTAGCGGAAGTCGTGCGGTTAGGTGGCAATCAATCCGCACGAGTCACGTCTGGTTACTTTGCCTGCGCTTATTTAGGATACGGCATTCCCGTAATTTTGATTGGCTTTCTCTCTGATCGCTTTGGTATTATTCCTACCCTTGTTGGCTTTGGAGCCATCTTACTGATCAGCAATGTCTTACTCATTGCAGTGTATCAAACCCTGAAGTACGAGAAGAAGCTTCAGGCATGAGAGCAGTTGAACAGCTTAAACAGTTGTGCAGAACTAATTCAAACCTTAAATAAGGAGATCCACAATGGCTACTTTGTTGCAGGTAGATTCCAGTCCGAGAGGCGTTTACCCCGAAGGGGGAACTGCTTCGCACCGCTCTATCTCTCGTACCTTAACGAAACAGTTGATTCAAATGTGGCAACACACTGATCCAAACAGTCAGGTAACTTACCGGGATGTTGGACGCTATCCAGTTCCACCTATTGATGAAGCCTGGATTGCAGCAGCATTTACACCACCTGACCAATTGAACCCAAACTTGGAAACTGCATTGAAAATTTCGGATGAGTTAATTGATGAGTTGTTCGCAGCCGATTTTTTAGTTTTTGGCATTCCCATGTATAACTACAGCGTTCCTGCCAATTTCAAAGCGTATATCGACCAAATTGTGCGGGTAAGACGAACGTTTGCGATCGACTCTGATGGTTACCAAGGACTCGTGAGCGATAAAAGAGCAGTTGTGATTACCACACGCGGAGGCAGTTATGCGAACAGCCCACTAGACTTTCAAGAGCCTTATTTGCGAGCCGTATTTGAATTCATCGGGATCACCGATATTGCTTTTATCCATGCCGAGAACTTGGCGATGGGAACTGAAGCACGACAACGTGCGATCGCGTCTGCTCAAGCGAGCATTCATCAGATCATTGCAAATTGGCAACAATGACATTACCTGGCGGAGTAAAGATATCTATGGAGTAAAGGGTGAGTTAGCGACCTTCATATGGCTCAGGTAGTACTCACCCAAATTTTCATTCAATTGTTCCTCTGCAAACAGATAACTATTCTCTGTACTACCACTCTGACCTCTCAAACTCCTAAAAGTTCTATGAGTAAGATTAGAGGGTATGTGTCCTTCTTCTTTTCCTGAGCGATCGCCGTCACTTGAGCACCTCTGCCCTCTCCAACTTTGAATAACTCTTGTTTGCAAAAACTTGTTAAATAAAGCAAATATTTGCAAGACAGAATTTTACTTTTTCTTTAGAATTTAGAAACAACTGATTTAGTAAGAATTAGATAATTGAGCTGAGGAAGCAAATCTGTGAAAACTGAGTGAATAATGTATAGCCACTCTTAAAGGTTTTAGACATTTAACGTTATTACCATTTGCTCTGAAGCAATAAAACAACTGAGCATAAGCATGTAATGCTCAGCAGTTACTTCTAGGACTAAGGTGAAATTACAATATGCGGCATCCATTACAGCCCCATATAGCCGTACTGACAAAAGTTAAGCCAGAGTTAGCTAGGGGCGCAGCTCTCACATCTCCTTATCCCAAGCTTTATGCATAACGCTATAAAAATAGTTATGACTCTGTCCTCGATAATACTCGGAGTAGTTATGCAGGAAGAATACAATCAATCAAGCTATTTACGATCTACTCCTAGGCTGTCGGTTCGCGAGCTAGAAGTTCTACAACTTCTAGTTGAAGGTCTTACTAACCCTGAGATCGCTATTCGTTTACATCTCAGCCCACATACTGTA
Organism: Oscillatoria sp. FACHB-1407; assembly: GCF_014697545.1. Classification (GTDB taxonomy): domain Bacteria; phylum Cyanobacteriota; class Cyanobacteriia; order Elainellales; family Elainellaceae; genus FACHB-1407. The sequence goes on from NZ_JACJSA010000048.1 coordinate 4,868, forward strand.
AAAAGCCACGTCAGAGGAATATTAAACAAGTTTGGAGTTGAACATCGCTTACAAGCTGTTGTAGTTGCATTACGCCTTGGATTAGTCTGAATAGATTTCTCTAGGCTAAGCTACTGCTGTTTCAGAAATCGATCTTAAATTGCTCAATAACTTGTATCTTGCATCTTTCCCTATAGTTCACCCTCGAATAAATTTGGGCTAAAAATTAAAAACCATTGCACTGGGCTGCAACCCCTTCTCTCAAGAAGCTCCAGAGCTGAATATCCTAAAATCACTAAATCCGGGTTACTTCCACGAATCGTCATCAACCCTGCGGCACTATGATGGATAGCGCAAACTTTGTATCCTTCGTAGACAAACTCCTGCTCTATCAAATAAGCAACTTCAGAATCATCTTTTACGATCAAGATATAATAAGCTCGCTGCCAGTGCCATTGGCCTTGATTAGCTGTAACACCTACCACGGTAGTTGAACAGGTGTACCGAACTTTCGCATCTCAGCAAAGAACTTGCCCTGCGATCCACCTTGCGGTAATGTCGATGTCCTGATGGGTTCACGCCAGCATTATTGACGAGGATATCAATTTTACCGTAGGTGTCTCTCACCCAGGCGGCAAGATGTGAATACTGTCGCTGTCTGTAACATCGAGCGTATGATAATCTGCCTGGATTCCTTCAGCGACCAATTGCTCTTTTGCAGCTAATCCTTCTGCTTCTCGACGGCTTGTTACAACGACTTTGATGCCTTGCTGCCCTAACTTGCGGGCAATTGCATACCCCAATCCACGATTACTGCCTGTGATGACTGCAATTCGAGGTTGTTCTGCCATCCTATTTCTCCTGAAGATCAGACCTGATTTGAGGAAGTGTTTTGGCAAGTCTTAAACAAGAACTTCTTATAACGTGAATGTTGATATCATCAGCTAGTTTTTACATCTGTCGAACTAGTGTTGCGAACACAAAGTTCTGCAATGTAGGGGGTTTGGGGGCTTCGCCCCAAGAAGGGGTGGAACCCCTTCACCCCTTTCAAAACTTATTTTTTGCTGTACTAGAATCCTGCATTGGTTGGCACAATGAGCATTCTGGGGATGAGAACATGGTCAGGTTGCTCTAGAACAGTTCGCACGCCACGGGCAATGTCCTGCGGTTGCAGCGCACCTCCTGTCATCACCCAGTCTTTACTGTCTTGCCCCCAGTGGTCATACAAGCCTGTATCAACAGTGCCAGGAGCGATCGCCGCAACTTTGACTCCAGTTCCGGCTAATTCCATCCTGAGAGCATCGGTAAAGGCTTCAACAGCGTGCTTTGTGCCACTGTATGCTCCTACAGTTGGAGAAGTTTTCAAGCCAGCAATGCTGGATGTGTTGATTAAAAAACCGCTCCCGTTTTGTTTAAAGTAGCGCAATGCCGTGTATGCCAATCGATAAACGGATTCCACATTAAGGCGGACCATTTGGCAAACTGCTTCAATGTCTACTTCTTCAATGGAGCCAATCGTCATGGCTCCAGCGTTGTTGATCACAACATCGAGTTGCCCAAAGGTAGCGATCGCAAAATCCACTAATTTTTGTGGAACATCCGGGTCAGTAATTGTGGCAGCAAATACTTTGGCGTTTTTGAGTGATGCCGCTACTTTCTCTAACTTATCTTGCGATCGGGCTGTGAGGATTAAATTCATCCCTACTGCATCTAAATCCTCGGCGATCGCCCTGCCAATGCCACTACTGGCTCCAGTGATCAACGCAACTTTGTTCTGTAGTTCCATAATTGTCATCTCTCTAGACTTGATGGTGAACTGAGTTGAGGTTTTTTACCCCTCTGGATAGAGCCATTTAGAGAACACTTGAGTGACTTGAGGCATGACAACATACGTCATCAAGGTAGTGACAATGGCTGAAATGATCACTGAAGTGACCAATGTTGGAAATCCTCTCAAGGCGTAGCTAAATAGCGGAGCAAGAGTATTCGTTAACACTGAGATTGAAGCCCAAACTAGAATCGCCGTTTTATACCGTGGAGGGGGAAGGTTCAGTAGCCGTCCTGGCAAAGAGAACCAGGCTTCTAAACCAGACAATTCTTGAACATTGGGCGCACCTTGAATCAGTGGCAGAGCTTTGATAATCCACTGCTGACGTTCTTTTGAATTCATCCAGGTTTGCAAACTACGATAGTGGTCAAACTTGAAGATAATGACGTATTCGGAATGCGTCCTTTGAGGAGGACGAATGATGTTCGTGCCAAGATGTCCACTAAAGCTCTTGGCTGCGCTGCAAATCCCAGTCAACCATTGCTCAAACGCTCTCTCTTTTCCAGGTTTGACTAACTGCGAGATCACTACCGTAACAGGTTGATTTTCTTCCTCAGTACGAGTTTCCATATCTCAACGATTGCTTGTCAGGTTGATGGGCTTCAGCATCTGATGGTTCTATGAAAGATCAACCCATACAGTCTTAGTTTGGAGGTAAAACTCCAGTGCTTCTTGACCATTCTCGCGCCCATAACCGCTCATCTTATAGCCGCCAAATGGACTGGATGGATCAAACTGTCCCCACGTATTGACCCAAACTGTACCTGCCTTGAGACGAGCGGCGGCTCGATGGGCTTTCTTAATGTCACGGGTATGCACTCCTGAAGCTAACCCGTATTGATTGTTATTAGCAATCTGAATTGCATCCTCAAAGGTATCAAAAGGAATCACAGACAGAATCGGACCAAAGGTTTCTTCACGGGCGATCGTCATATCACTGTTGACATCGGCAAACACCGTTGGCTCCACAAAGTAGCCTTTTCCGGTACCGATATCTACCGCTTTGCCACCTGCAACCAATCGTGCCCCATCCTGCTGACCAATCTCCATGTACCGCAGCACATTCTCATATTCACTCTTGTTCGCGATCGGCCCCATCTGGCTTTCAGGATCAAAGGGATCACCGACTTTGGTTCGTTTTGCCCATCCCGCGACGCGATCGATCATTTCGTTATAGATAGACCGCTCAACTAACATCCGCGATCCGGCATAACAAATCTCACCCTTGTTATAGAACACGCCGTAATAAGCAGTCTCTGCGGCTGCATCGAGATCAGCATCCGCAAAAATAATATTGGCAGACTTGCCGCCCAGTTCCATCGTCAAATGTTTTAGTGTATCGGCAGAGTCTTTAATCACTCGAATTCCGCTTGCTGTTGATCCTGTAATTGCAACTTTGTGAACATCAGGATGGGTTGAAAGCGTATGTCCAACCGTACTTCCCGGACCTGGAAGCACATTGAATACACCATCCGGGACACCTGCCTCTTGCATGATGGCTGCCACTTTCAACGCAGACAGCGGTGTGGAGGAGGACGGTTTATGGACAATGGTATTTCCAGCCGCAAGGGCAGGGGCAAACTTGTGAATGGAGAGAACCAAGGGAAAATTGAACGGTGTGATGGCTGCTATAACTCCCAACGGTTCCCGCAGAGTATAGGTATGTAATCCTTTGGTGGTTTGCTTTACAGACCCCTCCAGTTTACTTGCCCAACCTGCGAAGTAGTGAAATGTATTTGCCAGGTGAGGAATGTCGATCGTGATGCTGTCTGTGTACAGCCGCCCCATTTCCTTCGCTTGCAAAAATGCTAATTCCTCGGTGTATTTCAGGAACAAGTCACCCACTCGCCACAGGATTTTGCCCCGCTCATGGCCGCTGATTTGTCCCCACGGACCTTGCTCAAAAGCTTGGAGTGCTGCGGCGATCGCATCTTCTGCATCTGCTTGTGTCCCTTCTGCAACCTGGGCAGCCACTGCTTCTGTGGTTGGGTCAATGACATCAAACGTTTTTCCGTTGCTGGAATTACGCCATTCCCCATTGATGAAGAGTTGGGTCAGGGTAATGGGAAAATCAGGACGATTGGATGATTTTAGTGCATCAAGTTGTGCAACCATACTTTTTCCTCAAGATAAAAGGTTTGAATTGAGCAAACAGAGTAAATGATTCCACTTACACCACGAATGCCGACAATCAAGCGTCGAGGGTGAGCCATATTAACCGTCCTCCCTGGGCAATGGTTGTGTGAAAGTCGCAGCAATACCAGTGGTGATTCAAGCTAAACTGCACCAACTGTAGGTTTCACCCACTGCTGCGCTTGTCCCTGTGCTAATTGGTGGAGAACAGTCAACACAGCATTGCTATCAATGCCTCGCGCTTTCGCACCCTCTGAGGACAGTACACTGTTCAATGTCCCCTCAACTTCTGACATGCCATCACTGACGTTTTGCCCGGTTTGCAGGAGAACATAGGGCGATCGCTCAATGGATTCATCATCAAAATCACCGTGAACACGCCAATCAGCAACGGGAAAGTAAAGCCCATTGGGTTCGTTATCAGCAATTGCTTTTTTCGACTTCTGCTTTTCAGGAGACAGATTCACTGCCATAAAGTCATCCATCAACTCTGGAACAAGCTGATTGACCATTACTAATGCCTTGGCAATGCCGCTGCCATAGACCTGTCGCACGGAATGTTCTGCGGCGTAAACCACCGCTTCGGCAACGACTTCGGGCTGCACAATGGGCGGAGCGGGACGAGGCGTAAAGCCAATTCGGGAGAGTCCCGTGTCATAGATTGGAGTATTCGTGCCAAAGGGCATGATGGTGGTGACGCTGATAGGCAGGTTTTGCTGTTTCAGTTCAATTCGCAGGGCATCGACCATACCATTGAGTCCATGCTTAGAGGCACAGTAGGCAGAGGTCATCGGATGCCCCAACTGTCCTAAAACCGAGGAAAAGCAAATGATTGCTCCACCGGGTTCACCCCGTTCAATATTGCGCTTCAGGTGAGGTAGGGCTGCCCACAGACCGTGCGCTTGACCAAACAAATTGACCTGGATGATGCGATAAAGTTCTTCTGGTTTCGTTTCTTCAAAGCTAGCCGTTGCCCAGACTCCAGCCACACCCACCCAGGTATCAATGCGTCCAAACTGGGCGATCGCCAGATCTGCAACACTTTTCACCTGCTCAAAAGCACTGACATCTGCCACTTGCGTCACACAGGTTCCGCCTGCTGATTCAATTTCTGCTTTAAGAGATGCCAGTCCTTCTGCTCCGCGTGCCGCTGCAACAACCCTGGCACCTTTTGTCGCAAACAGTTTAGCGGCTGCCCGTCCCATGCCGCTGGATGCACCAAATACCACGACCACTTGATCCTGAACCGGCTTTAATGGAATCGTCATTGCACAATCTCCTTATGAGTTAAGTGATGAGTGAGATGTTGTTTGAGTGAGTGATTTGCAATGTTGCGTCACTGTCTAACGTCAAACCAGATTCGCCCAAACGGTCTTGTATTGCGTATAGCTCTCAAGGGCTTCTGCGCCCTGCTCACGCCCGTAGCCAGACATTTTGAACCCGCCAAAGGGTGCATTGGGATGATATTTATGCCAGGTGTTAATCCACACCGTACCCGCTTTAATCTTGTCCGCCAGACGCAATGCCCGACCTAGATTTCCGGTTTGAATGCCGGATGCCAATCCATAAGGGGTGTCATTGGCGATGCGAATAGCATCTTCCTCAGTATCAAACGGAATGATAGGCAGTACTGGACCGAAGATCTCTTCTCGGCTGATCTTCATATCATTGGTTGCATCGGCAAACAGCGTAGGTTCGATGAACAACCCTTTGCCGTTCACTTTGCGCGTGTTGCCACCTGCAACTAATCGCGCTGAAGATTGCTTGCCTGCTTCTACGTAGGACCAAACCTTCTTGTATTCACTGGGGCTGGCGATCGGCCCAATCTGCGTTGCCGGATCAAGCGGATCACCCAGAATGGCATCATTCGCCTTTCTGGAAAGCTTTTCTACCACTTCGTCGTACACCGATCGCTCCACCAAGAGCCGTGAGCCAGCAACACAAACCTCACCTTTGTTCCAGAAAATACCCCAAAATGCTGCTTGAACGGCCTGATCGATGTTGGCATCGGCAAAGATGATGTTGGGCGATTTTCCACCGAGTTCCATCGTCAGATGCTTCAGCGTATCTGCCCCATTCTTGATAATGCCCTGCCCGACCCCGGTTGACCCGGTAAACGCCACCTTATCCACTTTGGGGTTCTTCACCAGAGCATCCCCTAAAGAGCCACCGGGACCCGTCACCAGGTTATACACGCCTTCCGGCACTCCCGCTTCCAACATAATTTGTCCCAATAGCAGCGCACTCAGGGGTGTATCAGACGCAGGTTTGTGAACGAAGGTATTCCCGGCTGCAAAACCTGGTGCAATTTTGCTAACAGACAATGCCAACGGAAAGTTGAAGGGCGTAATTGCAGCGACAACACCCAATGGTTCACGGCGGGTTAGCATCCGAATATCGGATTCGTAAGACGTGCGATAGCCGCCATTCATGGCACTCATCGCAAGACCACCGAAGAAGCGAAATAACCCAGAGCAATGAGGCATGACGGTCGTGATGAAGTCGGTATAGGGCATTCCCATATCCATCGCTTCACGCACGGCGAACTCTTCTGCGTGAGCATCCATCAGGTCCGCAATGCGGAACATAATTTTGGCGCGTTCCTCATGGTGCATCTTGCCCCAGGGACCGTTCTCAAAAGCCTCCAGTGCAGCATCAACAGCGGCATTGGCATCGGCTACGCTACCTTTAGCGACCCGTGTGATTTCTGACTCTGTAGTTGGGTCGTTGGTGGGCATCGTTTCTCCCGTTTCTGCATCTCGCCATTGCCCATTAATGAGCAGTTGACCGGGCGAAATGGAGATTCGTTGAGGAGAACTAGGATGGGGTTCTACCTTATGAAAATCGCATAATGAATTATCTTGTTTGACCGTTTCGTCGAGTTTGACGCTGAAATCTATCGTCATAGTGAGTTACCCAGATAGAATTGTTGAATTTGCGATCGCACTTTTCCACCATCTCAACGAGATAGTAGATATCAATACCTGAACCTGCGATGTTGAAGCTGCATGTTTCCTGAAACGTGTTGCTAACCTATGGCAACATCATCGGATGGATAACATCTGCCAACAGGATCTCAAAGCCGAGGAGATTGTTAGCAACGATGATGTTTTTAACCAATTTGCCATCTCGAAACCGCATTATATGCGTCTCAAACATGGGAACTTCTGTTTGAGGAAAAGGCATCTACCGTTGCAGCAATTTCAGGGCAACCTGTCCCATGTTTTGGGCATAGGCAAGCTGCACTAACAAAAATCCTGCTGGCTCAACATAGCGAGCACTTTTGAGCGGTCCAGCATCGATCGCGTCTACTTCTGTTTCTTGCAGCAATTGAGCAACGATTGCTTTGGCATCCTCGTCATCTCCGCAATAAAACACGGTAGGCTTCTGCTCACCAAACAAGCGAGACGAGGAGTGTAGCACTTCAGCAAACAATGGCATTGCCTCAACAATTCGAGCACCCGGAGCGAGTTTCGCGATCTCCTCGGCGGCTGATGTAGTTGTTCCCACTGCCAATCCGCCCATGTTGGGTAAGAGTGCATTGACACAGCTAAATAGGATTTTTCCATCCAGCGAACCCGCTTGTTGGAGAGCATCTTCAACCGCTGTCCAAGCCACTGATAGCACAACTACATCAGCAAACTGCACAGCTTCTGCGGGAGTACCAACCAGAGTGCCTGAACCGATAGATTCTGCTGCTGCTTTGAGCTTGTCTGGGCTACGAGAATAGCTCAGCATAAGCTTGTGTCCGTTCTGCGCCCAAAACTTACCCATGCCTGTGCCCATATTGCCCGCACCAATAATTCCAATGTTCACGCAGTCAGCTCCATCTTTGAATTGATATTCACGTAGTAAAAGACAATTCTTGCAGTCGCAGTCATTTTTGTTTCACTACACAAGATCTCTGCAACTAAAAAACCTTAAATCCTGATCAATGCAACTCATCCATAAGTTATTTTTCTCGTAATTAACTACTAACCTTGAGAGAGTCCAAAAGCTTACGGGCTGGTTGTACTGTCAGTGGCTGATTGTATAGCAGCCCTCCTGGCTCTTGCAGAGGTGCTTGGCTCAGACTTCCTGTCTCTAGACCAACAAAACCACTATCGCGGATGAGTTGAGCTACATTTTGTTTGGCTTGATTGTCATCACCGCAGTAGAACAGCACATAGGGATCAACACGATGAGCATCGTTTGCAAGCGTTGTGCTGGGTAACGTATTGTAGGCTTTGACAATATGTGATTGGGGTAATTTCAGAGCAAATTCTAGACCCGAACTAACACCGGGTAGACGCTGCACCTGCCCACTGGCAGTACGACCATAGGGATTGGTGGCATCAATGACTGTTTTGCCTGCCCAATCGTTGGACGCCGCGATCGCCTCGTTAATCGTTGCATAATAAACTGCAACTAAAATCACATCGGCAAAGGCAACTGCCTCAGCAACTGTGTCAGCTTGAGCATTGCTACCTGCTTCAGCAATCAGTGACGATAGCTTTTCTGGATTGCGAGAACTGAATAGAACTTGATGCCCTGCTTTTGCCCACAGTTTGCCAACCGTACCGCCAATGTTTCCTGAACCGATGATGCCAATTTTCATAGTTGTTCTCCCGTCAATAGGTTGATATCAGCTTTAACGTGTGATTCCAAGAACAAACTAGAACCTTTAGTTCGCGGAGAAGACAGGAGCGAAAAGTACCCCTAAATTCTGAGTAAGGAGCGAGACAAGGCGAACAACGTAATGCCACTGTTCATGCCTCGCTCTTTAGCATCGTTTGAGAGTACGCTACTCAAGCGGAGACGAATATCACTAGCGGGTAACTTATTAAGCGTAAATCTTGTCTTCTAGCTTTTCAGGCAATGGAGTGAGTAAACGAGCACAATTCAGCCACCACCAGGGCTGATGAGCTGCGGCAAACCAACCAGCAACGTGTTCTGATTGGTCAAGCAATGTTTCATCCTGAGGTCGCTTAGGAATGACAAAATGCTTCAGTGTCGGTGTATCGAGAGGTGCAACAACTTTAAGATTGTCAGGGAATGTGGCTCCAATCTCTCTTGAGAGCCGTGCTTTTGCATCTTGTTGCATCTCCGGTACGAACAGAGGGTCTTTCCAGGCACGTCCAATAATCATGACGTGAATGCCCTGACGGAAGCGATCGAGAGCTGCAAAATCAAATCCATTCCGCATCTGCCACCAAATTAGTGAGTGCGCCATCATCCACCAATCAGCAATTTGCTGGAAGCGGTAGGCAAACTCTTCTTCCGGTGGTTTTACAGGTAATACAAAGTGAAACAAATTCTCACTGTCTTCGAGTACTTTTACCTGAGTTTCAGCTGGAAGTTTAAGGTGAGCTTCTCGCTCCAGCACGGCTTTCGGGTTAGTGAAAAATTCTTGTTTAAGTGCATCTTCATGCCACAAACGAAGCAGTAGTCGCATTTGTAAGGCTTCCAAATACGGTCCATAAATGCTAGCATCGATCGTAGACCAGGTTGTTTTGACATCAGGTAATGTCAACAGTTGTGTAACCATAAAAGCCTCTCTAGTTGTCGAAAGTCATTGCTCTTATACAGTGTGTGTTGTATAGCTAAACAGCCGGATAGAGTTTGATGGAAGATAGCTTTAAAGATAATGCCATTAAGCTTTCCAATGACCTTGAGCCAGATTGCTATCTACACACTGTTATTAGAAGAATGAGAGTTAAATCGTTAACTCCACATTGACAATACGAGTTACATCAACAGGAGTATTCTACATTTGTGCGATTTTTGGTACGTTTCTGCTTTGTTCTTAAAACGAAATTTTAGATATACACAACAGTTCTAAATCAGTTATGAGATGGGTTATGACTAAGATATCTGTGATGCTAGAGTGACTCAATAAGGCACAAACTGAGATGAATACCGTTCTAATTGTTACTACTTCTCAAGTTCATTCGATGTGTTAGCAAGAATTGAAAATTCAGCACAGATATACTATTTCTTCATAAAAGCGAATAATTGTCTCAACCGTTTCTGGTTAAGAACAGGTAATGTTGATGTTAAGTTGCAGAGTTTTTTACAAGTAAATCTAGGGGTACTTTAGTGCTGGCCTCCTGGCTCTAGAGTTCTACAAAATCTGTGATAAGCTCACAGGCAAACGGCTCATTCCTATGAGTTGTTGTTCTGCGTTGCGATCGCCCATCTTGTCAAGGTAACGTCGATGAAGCCTTATTCCTCCACCCAACCTCAACCCAATGATGCGTCTCTGGAACAGCGATTTCAGCAATTACAGCAAGAAGTAGCGCAATTGCAACAGGAAAACGAACAGTTGCGCCAACACGCCAACCTTTCGTCGGTCGAGCATTCCCTGCTAGAAGTAACTGCCCAAGCTGCCAATGCTTTACTGACGATCGCCCCTTTAGAACAAGCCGTTAATACTGCCCTACAAATTCTGGGCGAGAGCTTAGACACCGATCGCATCATTGTCATAGAAAACGTTGACTCGTTCTCCGAGTCGCTCTTCCCTAGCTGGAGAGCGTTGAATTATGAGTGGACTTCATCAGGAACGATGCCACAGTATGGTAATCCTGAGGCAGCTCAAGGTAGCTATGAAGAGATTCCTGAAATCTTTGAGCCGCTACATCAAGGACAAACCTTTAGCTTTTTAATTGAGGAAATCTCGGAGCCTTTTCGCAGTGCTCAAGTGGGAATTGGGGTCAAGGCAACTCACGCAGTGCCAATTTTCGTGGAGGGTCAATGGTGGGGATTGCTGGGGCTAGATGACTGCCGCGAAGCAAAACAGCGCAGTGCAACCGAGTTGTCTGCGTTAAAAATTGCGGCTGATTGTATTGGTAGTGCCATTGAGCGCGATCGCACTCAACAAGCTCTCCTACAAGCCGAACAAGAGCGTACACGCAATGCTGCGAAGCACTCGCAAGAACTCGAACAACTCAATGCCGAACTGCGGCAAACACTCGAACACCTCACGGAATCTGAAGAACGCTATCGGACTCTGTTTGAGCTGAGCAGTGAAGGAATCTATCGGTGGGAATTAGATCAGCCCATTTCTATAGCCTCACCTGTTGATGAGCAAGTGGAGCAAATTCGTCGCTCCCTTTACGTCGCTGAGGCAAATGCTGCCTATGCTGCGATGTATGGTCTACCGACGACTGATGCCGCTTCGGGTTTGCGCCTGAGTAATGCCCACATTTTAACTTCAGGTAAAAACTTTGAATTTCTGCGTCGGTGGATTGAGAATGGCTATCGCATCCGAGCGGCAGAGTCAGAGGAAATCACCCCTGAAGGGAGGCGGTGCTATTTCTTCAATAACGTTATTGGAATTATTGAAGATGGATACCTCATCGGTGGCTGGGGAACCCAACTTGACATTAGTGAGCTACGGGAAACTCAGCAAGCTTTATTGGAAGCAGAACAAAAGCGATCGCAAGAACTGGAACGAATTAACGCTGAACTGCAACAGGCACTTAACCATTTAAGTGAGTCAGAAGAGCAGTTTCGGACTTTGTTTGAATTGAGCAGTGAAGGGTTCTACTACACAGAAGTTGACCCGCCCTGCCCCATTAGCCTACCCATTGAAGAACAATGTGATTTACTTTACCGCAACATTCGCGTGGTTAAAGCGAATCCCGCCTTTGCTGCCATGTATGGGGTTGATCATCCAGATGAGCTGATTGGACTGCGAAACGCCGATGTGCATGTTCCAGACTCAGAAAAGAATGCAGTGTTTATCCGAGGCACAATCGAGAATGGCTATCGATTTCGCAATTTGGAAACGGAGGAGATAGATACCCAAGGGCGACTGCGTTACTTCCTCAACAGTGGAGTTTATACCATCAAGGATAGTTGCGTGGTTAGTGGTTGGGGTACACAGATCGACATTACCGAACTTAGAGAAATCCAGCAAGCTCTTCTACAAGCAGAACAAGCGCGAGTCTCAGAACTCGCAAAAGCCAATGAAGAGTTGCAACAGCGCGAACATGAAGTGCAGCGAAGCTACCGCCTTCTCTCCACGGTTGCTCAAGTGACGAAAGATCTACTCGAAGCAGAAGATATAGATGTTGCTATTCCTGCTGCTTTGCAAGCGGTTGGGGAAGTGGCAAATATGAGTCGGGTTCAACTTCTGGTGGAGTATCCAGATGTCTCTACTCAAAAACTCTATCACCTTGTTGCTTATGAATCGGTTGCAGATGGCATCGTGCCGCAAATGGATCACCCGGATGCCGGAACCCTCAAAAACGATGATTTTGAGTTCATGCTAAAAGACCTGCACGCAGGACGTTCGATTTGGCATATTGTTGAGGTTTTTCCTTCCCCTATACGAGAGCAGTTTGAGTCGATTGGCATCAAATCCTGTGGAGCCGTTCCTATTTTCATTGAAGGTCATTATGTTGGCAGTGTCAGTTTTGATGATTGCATCACGCCTCGTCAATGGAGCCAACAGGAAATTGATGTATTGACGACAGCAGCAGAGAGCATTGGGGCAGCACTACACCGGAAGCAACTGGTCGATCGCCTAATTGAAGAACGCATTCGTGCTGAACAAGAACGAGCAGCAGAACTGGCAAAGGCTAACAACGCACTCAAACAAACAGTTGATGTACTGGCAACAGAAACAGACTTGAATCGCTTCTTAGGACACGTGCTTCAAGTCATTGCCAACCAACTTGACGCACCGTTA